>NZ_VPAO01000005.1:0-96027 GCF_013419235.1 Acinetobacter sp. YH12098 | reverse complement strand
TTTAGGCCTTTGGATTGGAATTTCTGTGGCATCCACGATCACAACATTCCAATCGATGCCTTCGCCCTCGGGTAAATCTTTGGGTAAATTAAAGAGATTGGACCGAATCAGGCAGTCTTCAACATGATGGACAATTCTTGAGGCTGTGGGCTCTGAACCCCCGTAGCTCGTCGCAACGTGAAATAAGGTTCGGTATTCCCGCCAATAGCTTAGACAGAGCAGAACCTGGTCTTCCAGGCTTAACTTGGGCGGTCTGCCTTTGGCAGGGACATGTTTCTTCAATTGCTCAACCATCAAATAGAAAGTTGACCATGAGATGCCTGTGTATCGCTTGAACTGAGGATCAGAAAGCTTGTTTGAATCGATGTATTTCATCCGCAGATTATGCACGAATGCTAAGAAATCCGGAGTGCAAATATTAACCAAAAAGAAGATCGTTTTTTGATTTATGAAAGAGATCTATTATTTAAATAATAAGTTCATTTATTTAAGTTTAAATAAAATTGATCAATGGATAAAAGATTTTCCAGCAATGATGAAGATCATTTCTGAATGAAAGCTTACACAGACGTCATCTTGGTTTTGCGAAAATAGCAGTGCTCCGAAGCAAAAAAAGAGTCCTTTCAGACTTTATTTTGAAATTACGCACTTCGCTTGTCTTACGTAATTTTTAGAGCAATAAAAAAGAATCCCCAAGATTGGAGATTCTTTTCAATTCAAGCCTACGAGCAGCATAGCTGCTTGTCTTGCGGCGTGGCAGTACTCCTAAGCACAAAAAAGGGGCCCCTTTGGACTCCTTCATGACATTTGAAGCTACGCGCTTCGCTTGTGTTGCGTAATTTTTAGAGCAATAAAAAAGAATCCCCAAGATTGGAGATTCTTTTCAATTAAAGCCTACGCACAGCATAGCTGCTTGTTTTGCGGCGTGGCGGAGCAGTGCTCAGCTTTATCACGCCTCAGGCTTTAGGCCTTCGGCTTTTTCTAAAGATTCATCATTGCTGAAGAATTTTTCACGTTGCTCTTCAAGGAACTTTTTCGCGTCAGCTTCAAACACGTTTAAACGTTTTTCATTGATCAACGTAGTTTGGTGTTTTAGCCATTCTTGCCAAGCTTGTTTAGATACCGTATCAAACAATTCTTGTCCCTTTGCACCCGGGAATGGTGCAAAGTCTAAACCTTCCATTTCAGCCTGATATTTACGGCAAAAAACTTGTCGAGACATATCAATACTCCATTTAACTTGAAAAAGTTATGCGTAAAGTTTTTCTAAACGTGCGTGTGCGCGTTCAATTGCTGCTTCAACTTGAGCAGGTGCAGTACCACCAATGTGGTTACGTGCATTGACAGATGCTTCAAGTGTTAATGCTTTTTCGAAGACATCGGCCTGAATCAAGTCAGAGAACTGTTGAAGTTGCTCAAGGGTTAATTCTGAAAGATCTTTGCCTTCTTGAACACCGAGAGCAACTGCTTTACCCACAATCTCATGTGCATCACGGAATGCCACGCCATTTTTAACGAGGTAGTCGGCAAGGTCAGTTGCAGTTGAGAAGCCACGCAGCGCTGCTTCACGCATGATGTCAATGTTTGGCACTAGTGCAGGGATCATGTCGGCAAATGCCATGAGTGAGCCACGAACAGTATCGATTGCATCGAATAGTGGTTCTTTATCTTCTTGGTTGTCTTTGTTGTATGCCAATGGTTGACCTTTCATCAGGGTCAATAGGCTCATCAAATCACCATATACACGGCCAGTTTTACCACGGATCAACTCAGGAACGTCTGGGTTTTTCTTTTGCGGCATAATTGACGAGCCAGTGCAGAAACGGTCAGGAATATTTACAAATTTGAACTGAGCCGATGTCCAAAGAATCATTTCTTCTGACATACGTGATAAATGCATCATGATGAGTGATGCCGCAGCATTGAATTCAATACCGAAGTCACGGTCAGACACAGCATCTAAAGAGTTTTCTGCAACGGCTTCAAAACCTAGTAATTCTGCAGTGAATGCGCGGTCGATCGGGTAGGTTGTTCCAGCAAGTGCAGCAGAACCTAAAGGCATGCGGTTGGTACGTTTACGGCAGTCAATTAAACGCTCTGAGTCACGAACCAACATTTCAAACCACGCCATTAAGTGGTGGCCAAAAGTCACTGGCTGTGCAGTTTGTAAATGCGTGAAGCCCGGCATGATGGTATTGGTGTTTTTCGCCGCTAAGCCCAAGATACCTTTTTGTAATTTTTGCAATAATTCTAAAATCGCATCGATTTCGTCGCGAACATACAGACGGATATCGGTTGCAACTTGGTCATTACGGCTACGACCGGTGTGTAGTTTTTTACCTGTAATACCGATACGTTGAGTCAAGCGTGACTCAATATTCATGTGCACATCTTCTAGGTCAATGCGCCATTCGAAGTTACCCGCTTCAATTTCTGCTTTAATGGTGTTTAAGCCATTAATAATATCGTCACGCTCTTGTTCAGTTAGAACGCCAACTTTTGCAAGCATGGTTGCATGTGCAATTGAACCTGCAATATCTTGTTTATAAAAGCGTTGGTCAAACTGTACAGATGCTGTAAATTCAGCAACAAAAGCGTCAGTAGCTTCGGAAAAACGACCGCCCCACATGCCTGAAGTTTGGGCTTGTGACGGATTTGAGGAATTAGAAGATGTGGTCATGTCGGCTCAATAAGATAAAAAGCATAGAACTGAGCAAGAGTATAGCAAATTCGAACCCAGTTGCCGAAGGGCAAGTTGATCAAACTTTTAGACAGGGTTTAGGTCTATGACAATTTCTGTATTTTCAGGAAAAATGGGCCGTTGGCACTATCTGTGGGAGCTTTTTCTTGCGGGTAATATTGTGGCGTTGGTCTTGGCTTTGGCCCAAGCTCATTCGTGGCAAGCCTTAAGTGTTTCCAGTGTCATGCAGCATGTGTTGTTTATTAACTGGATTTTATTGGCATTTGCTGCATTTTCAGAGCTATTGCAGAGTAAGACGCGTGGTTTGAGCATGAAAATGCTCATGTTTAGCGGGTTTGTTTTATTGCAAGCTTTGGTGTTGTTCACCACCTTAATTTTAAATGTTTTGATCTATTTGGGTGAAAATTTCAGTTTAACTGGCTTGAGTGCAGACGTTTTAGCTGCTGGTGTAGTTTTAAATCTGAGCTATGGGGTTTTACTTGGCGCATTTTGTTTTCGATATTTATATTTAAGAGAGCAGTGGGGGCGACAACATCATAGTGAATTAAACGCACGTATTCAGGCGATGCAAGCTCGGATTCATCCGCATTTTTTATTTAATAGCTTAAACAATGTGATTAGCTTGATTGCGATTGACCCAGATAAAGCGGAGCAAATGCTGCTGAATTTATCGCGTTTGTTCCGTGCGAGTTTTCAAGAATTGAAGCTAGTGAGTCTCAAAGATGAGATCGATCTGTGTCAGCGTTATTTGGCCATCGAACAAATGCGATTGGGGGATCGGCTCAATGTGGAGTGGAAACTGGCCGACATTGAACAGTACGCTCAAGTACAAATTCCACTATTAACTTTACAACCTTTGTTAGAAAATAGTATTTTTCATGGAGTCGAAAAGATTTTGACAAAGAGTACGATAAATATATTGATTGAAATATTACAAAATCAAATTAATATCGTTATTACAAATCCTTATACACAGGATACAATTAAATTACGTCAGGGGAATGGTATTGCCATCGAAAACGTGAAACAGCGACTTGAGGCATATTATGGTCAGCATGTCACTTTTCAAACCTACGCAGGCGAGGGAATGTATACGACTGTGGTGCAATATCAATATAAATAGAAATCTCAGTTGACCAATAAAAATAAATGACGTTAACGAGATAAGGAGGAGAAATGGACATCCTGATCTGTGATGATGAGCCTCTAGCAGTAGAGCGATTGTCACGTTTAGTCACTCAACTTGGACATCAGGTGGTTGCGAAAGCTTCGCATGGTCAACAAGCGATTGACTTGGCTCAAAGCCTCGAGCCTGATGTCATCTTACTAGATATACAAATGCCTGAAATGGATGGATTGACTTGCGCGAAATTGTTGCGTGAATTAGACCCCATGCCCGCTATTATTTTTTGTACTGCATATGATCATCATGCACTTGATGCATTTAAGTCGAATGCAGAGGGATATTTACTAAAACCGATTATGCAACAGGAATTGCAGCAGGTTTTAGATCATTTAACTAAATTAACCCAAGCTCAATTGAGCACGATAAAACAAAAAGAAAATATGGACGAAATTAAAATCAGCCGCCATCAAATCGCGGCAAAGACCTATCGTGGTGTAGAGCTGGTACCTGTGGAAAATATTTACTATTTTCTTGCGGATCAGAAATATGTCACTGTTCGGCACAAAAACGGCAGCGTACTCATTGATGAAACGCTGAAAGATTTAGAGCATGAATTTGGTGATTGCTTTATACGCATCCATCGCAATGCCTTGGTGTCAGTGAGCTTTTTAGATGGTTTAGAAGTCGTAAGCTCAGGGCAATATCAGGTGCGTTGTCGAGATTTAGAAGAACGTTTGGCGGTCAGCCGTCGACATTTACCAAATTTACGCGAGCGAATACAGAAATTATAGGGCAAGTGTCAAAGCACATTGCGAATTAAGCTTGCATTTTCAACTGAGCAAGTTAAGTTTAGAATAATAGCCCTATAGACTGTATTTTAAAATTTATGAATATCCTTAAGATCGCAACTCGACAAAGCCCGCTTGCACTGTGGCAGGCGGAACATATTCGTGCACGTTTAGAAGCACTTCATGCAAATTTAAAAGTTGAGTTGGTGACCTTTGTGACCCAAGGTGACAAGATTCTAGATACCCCTTTAGCCAAAATTGGGGGAAAAGGATTATTTGTAAAAGAATTAGAAGCGGCATTGTTGGATGGTCGTGCAGACTTGGCGGTACATTCGATGAAAGATGTGCCGATGGCATTGCCTGAAGGTTTAAGCTTAGCCGTGATGTGTGAGCGTGAAGACCCATTAGATGCTTTCGTTTCAAATACCTATAATAGTTTTGATGATTTACCACAGGGTGCGAAGGTGGGGACGTCGAGCTTGCGCCGCAAATGCCAAATTTTAAAACAACGTCCTGATCTTGAGATTATTGATCTGCGTGGCAATGTGGGTACGCGTTTATCTAAACTTGATGCAGGCAACTATGATGCGATTATTTTGGCGAGTGCAGGGCTGAAGCGTCTGGGCTTAGCAGGGCGTATTCGTCATACTCTTGAGCCTGTTGTGAGTTTACCTGCAGTTGGACAAGGTGCATTGGGCATAGAATGTCGTAGCCAAGATCAAGCTGTATTGGATTTAATTTTGCCCTTAATGCACGCAGAGACCAATGCTTGTGTACGCGCAGAACGTGCTTTTAATGCATATCTAGAAGGTGGCTGCCAAGTGCCGATTGCTGGGTATGCAACCTTAGAAAATGGTCAGATTCATTTGGAAGGTCGTGTCGGTAGTGTTGACGGTCAAACCTTGTTGAAAGCACAGCAAGTAGGTCTTCCCGAACAAGCTGAACAGTTGGGTGTCAAATTGGCCCAAGACTTGTTAGCCCAAGGTGCAGGTGAAATTTTAAAGGCACTGTATTAATACATGCTTTTTATCAATACACGTCCAGCAGATCGTGCAACGCAGCTTAGCTTGACGCTGCGCTCTGCGGGTGTTGCTGTGGCTGAGCTTCCATTACTTGAGCTCAAGCCGCGGGCATGGTCAGAAGCATTGGCAGCGTGCTACGCCCAGTTGAGTGCTGCGGATGTATTGGTTGTGGTGAGCCCCTCTGCGGTCACCTTTGGTATACAAGGTCTGCGTAAGGCAGGCATTTCACTTGAACAGCTCGAACATACTCAATGGATTGCAGTCGGTGACGCAACCGCAGCAAAGCTGGCTGATTATGGCATTCACAGTGTTGTGCCGCAGGTGGAAACCTCAGAGGGAATGCTCACCTTAAGCCATTTAGAACAATTAGAGGCCGGGGCTTGTGTAGCGTTTTGGCGCGGTGAAGGTGGTCGTCAATTTATGATGCAGCAGTTGCTAGCACGTGGCATTCAGATTCTCAATTTTGTGCTATACGAACGGCATCTACCGGAAGAGACCACTCAAAAAGTAAAAACACTCATTTCTGAACATCAGTTGTCATCTCCATATTGTATGTTGATCACCAGTGAGGCCAGTTGGCTCAATTGGCTTGACTTGATTCAGTCGCATTTATCAGTGCTGAGTCATGCACATTTTTTAGTTTTAGGTGTAAGGTTGTTCGAGCTACTTGAGCAAAGTCGTATAACACTGAACAAAGATTTTAAAATTATTCAACTCGAAGATTTAAACGCGACACACATATTGCAGCATGTGCAAGTCGTGCAGGGAAATACATGAAGAAGTTGTTTGTCGTTGTGGTCATTGTCGCCGTACTTTGGTTGGCTAAACTCAGTTTTGACTTGTTTCAGGTCAATGCTCAACAAACCGAACTGATGCAACAACAAACTTTATTGCAACAGCGCAATGCAGGTTTGAATGATCAGGTCGTGGCTTTGAAACGCCAGTTGAATGGCACAACGACCGAGATGTCGGCTGCAACGACATCGAATGCTTCGATTGCTGCTGAGGCGACCCATAGTATTGAGCCAATGATGGTTGTGGGCCAGCAACTTGATTTGGTTGAATTTGCCATGCAGCAACAACAATTTGCTGTCGCTTTGGAAAAATTAAACCAATTAGACCAACAATTAGATCAGTTGAGCTTGGCACCTGCACTGCGTATGAGTTTGCATCAGGTGATTCAAAAAGACCGTGAGACCTTAAAGCAATATGTGACAGAGCGTCAGTTGCAATCTGATAAAGTGAAAAATACCCTGCAATCCATCGATCAATTGTTAGAAAAAGAAATATTAAAGCCATACAGTTCAAAAGAGCAGCAAAAAGGTCTTTCTTTTTGGCAAAAATGGATTCAAGTCGAATCAGTCGAACAACCGAGTCCCGTATTAATGCAGCGTAGCTTGGTATTAAAAGAAATGCAGTTGCGTTTAATTTTGGCTCAGCAGGTTTTAAATCAAGGACAATATCCTCAATTTCAACAAGAAATCACTGAAATTATTCAAATTATGCAGCATTTGCCAGATGCTTCATTAAAACCAATACGCCAACGTTTAGAACAATTAAAGGACATTCCGGTTATTTCTGTACCGTTGTTAAATACTCGGGCACTCATAGGATAATCGACTATGAAACATATTTTATTGGCCTATTTATTTATTAGCTTATTGGTTGTTGCCATTATTAGTTTGCTGAGTTTTGGGCATGGTGCAGGCTATGTGTATTTATACTGGCGTGAATGGCAAGTTCAATCCAATATTTGGTTTTTAGCATTATTGCTGGCACTACTGAGTTTGATCGTGCAAATGTTTTGGTATGCGGTTAAACGTTATTTAAGTCGAGAACAACGTAAATCTGAAACGGTCTTTAGTTTTAATAAACTACATCCCTATGAGCAATTGGCTGTCATTTGGCTTTTAAATGCTGCGCAAGATCAAAAAAACTTTATTCAGCAAGCTTTTACTGAGTCTGGATTATTAAAAGGGGTGATCGATGCGCGTTTATATTGGATTCAGCAACAATATGAAACAGCATTAAATGCATTAACTCAGACCAGTCCAATGGCTTTTGAGCTTGCAGAATTGCAACGGATTGAAATTTATTTATCTCAACAAGAGGGTGAAAAGGCTTTAACGCATCTTGAATTTTTAAATCAACATGAACTATCGCCATGGTTGCAAAAAGTCAGTAGTGCCTATGAGCAGCGCCTAACCACGCTATGGGGCATGTTTGCGTTGCAGTTTCCTTGGTTGTATTTGCGTTCGACACGTTATGGACATTTAGATGAGCTGACAAAACAAGCTTGGTTGGAGCAATTATTATCAGCGTTTGATCAAGCTGATGTCGATGACTTACAGTATTTAAAGCAGCGTTATTTGGACTTACAAGATCAAATCACAGAGCGTAAATATGCGGTCAAAGTGCTGTGGTTAAAAGTCTTGTCTCGTATGCCAGAGATGAGTCAGGAACATGAGCAATTGGCTATTCATTTACTGGAACAGCAATTTAACAAAGAAGTGTTCTTTTTGTGGTTCCAGCAAAAAATGCTGAAGCAAAACCCTGACTATGTGGCTGTAGAACAGCAGATTCAACGTTGGGAAGAAAAGTATCCTGCGCTGCCTGTTTTTAGTTTTGCAAAATGGAATATTTACCAAGCGACAGCACGCCAAGCTGAAGCAGATGCATTGTTAGAATTATATCCAGATGATGTATTAATGAGTTATTTACGCATCAAGTCAGCTTTAAATCAGCAGGATGAATTGATCAAACAATTAAATTTAGTATTTGAAAATAATGCCAATTTTATGGAAATTCGAATATAAGGATATTATATGCAAGAAGATTTAGCTCAATATTCATTGATTCATACTCAACACGTAGCTTGGGGGGATATGGATGCTTTTGGTCATGTAAATAACGTGCATTATTATCGTTATATGGAAAGTGCGCGGATTGGTTATTTAGATCAGTTGGATATATTTAATCAGTCTGTGGTTACGGTTGTTGCTTCAAGCCAGTGTAAATATTTAAGCCCAGTGGTTTATCCTGATATTTTAAAAGTGGCAACGCGCGTTGAAGAATTAAGAAACAGTGCATTTCGTATGCGTTATATATTATGGAGTGAACAGCAACAAAAAATTGTTGCAACAGGCGATGCGGTTATTGTGTGCGTGGATAAAACGACTCTGCAAAAAACCTCTATTCCAGAAAATATTAAAACCAAAATAAAAGCCTTAGAAAATTCAGTGGGAAATAATATTTAAATACAATTTAACTTTATCTATTTTAAGGAGTCATGTTAAAATATTGTAGTAAAATGAAAATTATTTATTGAATAAAAATTTTATTATAATATTATGAGCGAGTTTTCATAAGCATTATTAAAATGAAATTTCGGAGTTAAAGATTATGCCTGATATTAGTAATTTATCAGTTGAAGAGTTAAAGAAGCTTCAAGTAGAAGCTGAAGCACTGATTGCATCTAAAAAAGATCAAGCGATTGAAGATGCGTATAACCGTATTGTTGAAATTGCAGAAAATTTAGATTTAAGCGTTGAACAAATTCTTGAATTTGGTTTAAGCAAACGTAAAAAATCAACGCGTAAAGCTGTTGAGCCACGTTACCGTAGCAAAACCAATGCAGATGACACGTGGACTGGTCGTGGTAAACAACCACGTTGGTTAGTGGCTGAGTTAGAAAAAGGCGCGAAACTAGAAGACTTCTTAATTTAAGAACAATTCATGAAATCGTCATATCCTGAGTTCAGGATAATTAAACCAGGCAAATGCCTGGTTTTTTTATCTCTTTGAATTGGCTATGCAGAAAAAGTATGCATAATGTGTCTATAAAGAAAAATGTTTAAATGATGGAAAAAAATTGATGGATCGGTTGTGGTGGGATGATCAATAAAACTAATAATATTCGGTGGCTCATTTTTGCTGCGATCAGTTTTTTAATTTTCGTTATGCTGCAAGTGCCAGCAGCGTGGCTCATTACAAAGTTTTATAAAAATAACCAAATGCTACATAACGTCAGTGGCAATATTTGGCATGGGCAAGCAGATTGGACACGAGGAAATTTGAAAGGCTCGTTAAACTGGAACACACGCCCGTGGGACTTGATTTTATTACGCTTGGGTGCAAATGTTGAAATTCATAGTGGCAATACCAAACTGCAAGGTGTGATGGGGTATGGTTTTGGCAAAAGTATTAGCATCAAAAACTTAGAGGGTCAAATTGCCCCTGAAACTTTAAAAAGTTTTGCCGATTGGCAATGGCCAACGAATGCCATTCAATTAAAAGATGTGCAGTTTAAATATAAGCCACAACAGGGATTTAGTCAGTCATTAGGCGAGATGCAGTGGGCAGGTGGGGATTTATCCTTTAGCTTTGCACAGCGTCAAGAGTCAATGAATGTGCCTGCCATGTTAGCTCAATTAAAAGATGATAATGGCAAATTGTCGATTGATGTTCGAGATCAACGCGAACAAAAGATGATGAATTTATCACTTGAGCCAGACCTCATGTTGGATGTGCAATTAACCCAGCGCTTTTTGATGAATGTTGCTTCCTATGAAGGTAAGGCAGGATTAGATACGTATGTGATTAGTTCGCGTCAACCTCTATTGAGTGGGGTGAACTGATGGCTGACTATTTCGAAAAAATCCGCGAGATCAATTGGAAGCAAACAGATCGACTTGCACCTGTGGTCTTGGTTTTAATAATTTTGTACCTGTGCTGGAAGTTAGCCGCTTTATTTTGGTTATTGATTGCACCGCCACAAGCCATGCAGTTAGACCGAGTTGAATTGGGTTCACAGCAAACGCAAGTTCCTAATATTAGCTCTTTTGCCTTGTTTCAGGAAAACCGCAGTTCAGCAGCTGACGCGCAGTTAAATATGGTGTTACAAGGTGTGGTGGTTGGACAGCCAAGTCGCTACTCGTCGGCAGTGATTAAGGTCAATGAGAGTTCAGATCGCTACTTGGTTGGAGAAACCATTCAAGGTTCATCATATCAACTGGCTGAAGTGTACTGGGATAAGGTGATTTTAACGCAGGGTAATGGTGCACGGCGTGAATTAGCGTTCCAAGGTATTGAAAACGGATTAGATCAACCGATTGTCCCTACAGCCAATGCAACATCAGGCGGATCTTTGCAAAATAACAGCATGCAAAATGCAGCTAATCCTGCAAATTCAGGGCAAGGCACGACGCAGTCCGCGATTGGTCAGGCCGTACAACGCATGACAGAAAATCGTGAGCAATATCTGCAGGAAATGGGGGTGAATCCATCAGGTAATGGTGGGTTTGAGATTTCAAATCGAACACCTGCTGCCTTGAGAAATAAATTGGGTTTGCAACCGGGTGACCGCATCATGTCTTTAAATGGGCAGGCAGTCGGTGCAGGACAATCTGAGGCGCAATTATTAGAACAAGCCCGCCGTGAAGGGCAGGTGAAACTTGAAGTCAAACGTGGTGATCAAGTGATGACCATACAACAGGATTTTTAGTGATGTTTCATCACTTTATAGGGTTAGGAAACACAGGCGTATATGGCTTTATTTAATAATAACCGTTCAACTTTAGCTGCCTATGCCATGGTGCCCTTGGTTGCTATGGTCAGCACAGCAAGTTATGCACAAACATGGAAAATCAATTTACGTGATGCAGATCTTACGGCATTCATTAATGAAGTCGCAGATATCACGGGGAAAAATTTTGCAGTTGATCCACGGGTACGAGGAAATGTAACGGTTATTTCCAATAAGCCTTTAAATAAAAATGAAGTCTATGACCTGTTTCTCGGTGTATTGAATGTCAATGGCGTGGTAGCGATTCCATCAGGCAACACCATTAAACTGGTTCCAGACAGTAATGTAAAAAGCTCGGGCATTCCTTATGATGCGCGCCACCGTGCATCTGGAGACCAAATTGTCACCCGAGTGATTTGGCTTGATAACACCAATGCCAACGACTTAATTCCAGCCCTACGTCCATTGATGCCGCAATTTGCACATTTGTCAGCAGTGGCAGGGACCAATGCGCTGATTGTGTCAGATCGCGCAAGTAATATTTACCAGCTCGAAACGATTATTCGTAATTTAGATGGAACGGGTCAAAATGATATCGAAGCCGTGACGCTGCAATCGAGTCAGGCCGAAGAAATGATTGGGCTATTAGAGTCGATGAGTTCGACCGGCGCATCAAAAGACCCAAAAGGGTCACGAATTCGTATCATCGCAGACAATCGAACCAATCGTATTATCATTAAAGGTGATACAGCGACACGTAAGCGTATTCGTAAGATTATTGAGACCTTAGATGTGCCTGCGGCAGATCGATTGGGTGGATTGAAAGTTTTTCGTCTAAAGTATGCAAGTGCAAAAAACTTGTCGGAAATCTTACAAGGCTTGGTCACGGGGCAAGCTGTTTCGAGTACGAATTCATCGAATAGCTCAAACAGCAGCACGATGAACAGCTTAATGAATGATAATAACAGTTCAAATTCACAGTCATTCAGTTCACAAAATAACACCAGTTCAGGTATTAACCTCAACAGCAATAACTCTTCCAATAATACGCAAAATGGTATTTCAAGTTTTAATGCCAATGGCGTCAGTATTATTGCCGATACCACACAAAATGCACTGATTGTGAAAGCAGATCCGCAGCTCATGCGTGAAATTGAATCTGCGATTTCTCAGCTGGATATTCGTCGTCAGCAAGTGCTGATTGAAGCGGCGATTATTGAAGTCGAAGGCACGGATACCGATCAACTCGGTGTGCAATGGGCGTTGGGTGATATCAGTAGTGGTATCGGCTTAATTAACTTTGATAACTTTGGTTCTAGTTTAAAGAATATTGCCGCAGGTTATTTAACTGGTGGCGCTGCGGGTGCAGGTAGCGCGGTGAGTGCGGGTACTTCTTTGGTCCTTGGTGACTATCGTGAAGGTAGTGATGGTTCACGCAAACTCTATGGTGCGATGGTTCAGGCCCTAAAAGAAAAAACCAAATCCAATTTATTATCTACACCGTCTATTGTGACGATGGATAACGAAGAAGCCTATATTGTGGTGGGTGAGAACGTTCCATTTGTGACAGGCTCGGTCACCACCAATGGTGGTACAGCCAATCCATATACATCGATTGAGCGTAAAGATGTCGGTGTGACTTTGAAAGTTGTGCCGCATATTGGCGATGGCGGTTCGGTGCGTTTAGAGGTCGAGCAAGAAGTTTCTGATGTAAAAGACAATAAAGGCCAAGCGTCGGATTTGGTTACGACTAAACGCGCGATCAAAACCTCGATCTTGGCAGAGCATGGTCAAACAATTGTGTTGGGTGGTTTGATCTCGGACAATACATTGCATGGACGTCAATCGGTTCCGGGGTTGGGGGCTATTCCTGTACTCGGCAAACTCTTTAGCTCGGAAGGAAAATCCAACAGTAAACGTAATTTGCTGATCTTTATTCATCCGACTATTGTTGGAAATTCTGCCGATGTGAAGAAAATGTCTCAGCAGCGCTACAGTCAGCTCTATAGTCTGCAACTGGCACTGGATAATGACGGTAATTTTGCGAAATTACCTGAAAATGTTGATGATGTGTATCAGCAGCGCATACCTGTTTCAAAGGGTATAGCACCAGCCCCTGTGTATAAGACGGTACCCACAGCACCACAAACGACACAGCCAGCGGCAGTGGTCTCCACGCCAGTCGCTATTGAGCCTGCAGTAAAGCGCCAAACCATTACTGTACCAAATGGCAAAGTAGCGGGCACGCCTTAGGTGAGACAGCAGGGTGGTTTAGCTTTAAAACCACAGCATGCTATGATGAAAAAAACGAGCAATAGAGAATTAACTTCATGACTTGGAAAATTCAAGCAATTTCTGGTGATTTAACAGGACAAGAAATTAGTATTGAGCGAGATATGTTGGTGGGTCGTCATCAACAAGCAGATATTGTTTTGCAAGAATCTGATGTATCGCGTAAACATGCTGCCTTTGTACTGAAAGATCAGGCACTCTGGTTGCAAGATCTTAATTCATCCAATGGGACGTTTATTAATGATGTCCGTTTGACTGGTGAATCACTTTTAAAAGAAGGTGATATTGTACAGTTTGCCAGTGTGAAGTTTAGTTTATTGGCTCCAGCTAAAGCTGTTCAGATCCCAGCGGATATTGAACAAAGCGTTGAAGCGTTGCAAACAGAAGAAATTACACCTGTTCAGCAGCCGTCTGAAGCTGTTGCAGTTTCTGAAACTGTGGCACAAGAGTCTGTAGCAAACACGTCTGAGACTAAGGCACAAGAGCCTGTTGTTAAAACCGCAGCACAACAAATGAATGATCAAGGTATGCCAGAGTTGAAAGAGCGAGATGGCTCGGTTCAATTGACTCGTGATGGTATGCCGACCAATGTAGGTGTGCCTAAACCTGCACCAATTCCTGAGGGAATTGACGTAACTGCTGTTCCGAAAAATGAAGCATGTGATGTAGAAATTCCAGCGACATGTGTAGAGCAAGAACGTGAAGCACAAAAAAATGCCTCTGTGGGCTTAATCTCAGTCATTGTTTTAATCATTCTTGCAATTATTGCATGGGTGTTGTTTAAATAAACCGAGACATTCCTCAAAAGGCATGCATGGGCATGCCTTTTTTATGGGGAAAATTTACAAAAAAATAGAGGGACATTATGTTTGAAGTTCGTTTAGCAGAACGCCAAATGATTTTATTTGATCTGGATGGAACGCTAGTCGATTCAGCATCTGACTTACATCGTGCGATGAATATGAGTCTAAATGCGTTGCAATTACCTTTGGTCACAGAAGAGCAGGTGCGAAACTGGATTGGGAAAGGAACTTCATTGTTTTGTCATAGCGTACTTGAATACTTGACCGGGAAGGTGGATGCCGCACAGCACCATCTTTTACTGGAAACTTTTCTAAAAATTTACAATGCCGATCCTTGTGTCTTGACGCAGCCCTTTGACGGCATTCTATCGTTCTTGGATTGGGCAAAAGCAGAGCAGAAAATTCTGATTTGTGTAACCAATAAACCAGAGCAACCGGCACGCAGTATTGTACAGGCACTGGGTATGCATGATTACTTTGATGATGTGATAGGCGGAGATCGTTTTGAAGAGCGGAAACCACATCCCAAGCAGCTAGAGTATTGTGCGGAACATTATGCCTTGCCAAAACAGCAAATTTTGATGGTGGGTGATTCTGTCAATGATGTAGAGGCAGCACGTCGTGCTGGTATTGATTGTATTGTGGTCAGCTATGGCTATAATCATGGTGAAAATATTCGAGATTGTCAGCCGCAGCACGTGGTTGATAACTTAAAAGAATTATTGGGTTGAAATAATTAGGGTTAAGGAAGTGAAAATGAGCAAGTGTGTAGGTTTTCGATGGCGTCACTCAATCAGCATGAGAAGAAATTAACTGAAATTGACCACGCGAAATATAGAGAAACCCAAATGACTACACAAACTCAATTTGAACAACTGAAAACTGCTGGATATAACTTGATTCCGGTATATCGTCAGCGCTTGGCAGATACAGAAACTCCACTTTCTGTCTTTGCGCGATTAAAACAACATAAACAAGCCTATTTATTTGAATCTGTAGAGGGTGGCGAAAACTGGGCGCGTTACTCCATTATTGGCTTGGGCGAGTCCACCGTATTTTCGTGTAATGAAGGGCAGTTGACCGTTCAACATGCTGATGGCTCGGTTGAAAAACAACAATGTGCTGACCCATTTCAATACATTCGTGACTTCCAAGCACAATATAAAGTGCCTACACAGCAAGATTTGCCAGCGTTGCCGAGCTTTACCGGTGGATTGGTTGGATACTTTGGTTATGATGCTGTACGTTATATCGAACCAAAGCTCAATAACGTTCCAGAAGCTGACCCGGTCGGGATTCCGGATATTTGGATGATGCTATCAAAAACCGTCATCGTCTTTGATAACCTTAAGGATACCTTATTCTTAATTGTGCATGCCGATGTAAATGATGCTGAGGCCTATACCAAGGCGCAGCAACAATTGGATGAGCTAGAAGAACTTTTGGCAACCCCAATTGCACTCAAAGCAAATAAGCATACTGCACCACAGTTTGAATCCATCACTGGACATGACAATTTTATTGATTCTATTGCGAAAGTAAAAGAGTACATTAAGGCCGGTGATGTGATGCAGGTTGTGCCGGGCCATCGTATGGTATCCGATTTTGATGGTGAGCCTTTGCAGGTCTATCGTGCACTACGTCACCTCAATCCATCGCCATATTTGTTCTTGGTGCAAGGGCAGACACTAGAAAATGACATTCCTTTTCATATCGTCGGTTCATCACCTGAAATTTTGTCCCGTTTAGAAAATGGTGTGGCAACAGTTCGTCCTTTGGCGGGAACGCGACCACGGGGTAAAACAAAAGAAGAAGATTTAGCGCTAGAAAAAGATTTGCTATCTGATGAAAAAGAAATTGCAGAGCATTTGATGTTGATCGATTTGGGGCGAAATGATGTTGGACGCGTTTCTAAAATCGGTAAAGTTCACGTGACTGATCAAATGGTGATCGAACGTTATTCGCATGTCATGCACATTGTGTCAAATGTGCAAGGTGAAGTACGTGATGATGTCGATGCTTTGGATGTTTTTAAGGCAACATTCCCTGCGGGCACGCTTTCAGGCGCACCAAAAATCCGTGCTATGGAAATTATTGACGAAGTTGAACCAGTAAAACGTGGAATTTTTGGTGGTGCTGTTGGTTATTTAGGCTGGCATGGTGAAATGGACATGTCGATTGCGATTCGTACCTGTGTAATTCGAGAAAATAAGGTCTATGTTCAAGCTGGAGCAGGGGTAGTTTATGACTCAAATCCTGAATCAGAGTGGAATGAAACCCAAATAAAAGCTCGCGCAGTGATCAAAGCGGTTGAATTATCATCAAATGGATTGATTTTATGAGTTTTTCACGTTTTTTTTAGAAAAAACACTTGCAAGGATTTCAAGATTTGCTAAACTGCACACCGTTCCGATACGAAACGTACGAAACACTAAGAAACGCCGGCATAGCTCAGTTGGTAGAGCAACTGACTTGTAATCAGTAGGTCCACAGTTCGAATCCGTGTGCCGGCACCATCTTAGAGAGTTTGAGAGTGAGTAGAAAGAACGGCACTGAAGTAAGTGTAAAATGGTGAGGTTCCCGAGCGGTCAAAGGGGGCGGACTGTAACTCCGCTACGAAAGTTTCGAAGGTTCGAATCCTTCCCTCACCACCAATTTTAAGACTTCAATAAGTGGTTTGTACCAACATCGTGCGGGAGTAGCTCAGTTGGTAGAGCGGTAGCCTTCCAAGCTACATGTCGCGAGTTCGACCCTCGTCTCCCGCTCCATATCTATTGAAGTGCTTATATTTGCTCTTATAGCTCAGTGGTAGAGCACTCCCTTGGTAAGGGAGAGGTCTCGAGTTCAAATCTCGATAAGAGCTCCAGATTTTACAGTTTAGCAACTTTAAATGTTGCACAAGATTCCAGAAGCAGGCTTTTTAGTCTGCTTTTCAAGTATTGGGTGTTTATTTTTTTAGGCGATATGTCGGAGCTGGGTTTTACTCAGAATTGTGTTCGACGTAAACGAGGAAGAAAAGCATGGCTAAGGCTAAGTTTGAACGTAATAAGCCACACGTTAACGTGGGCACAATCGGTCACGTTGACCATGGTAAAACGACTTTAACAGCTGCGATTGCAACTGTATGTGCAAAAAAATTCGGTGGTGAAGCGAAAGATTACGCTGCAATCGACTCTGCACCAGAAGAAAAAGCACGTGGTATTACAATTAATACTTCACACGTAGAATACGATTCTCCAATCCGTCACTACGCTCACGTAGACTGCCCAGGTCACGCCGATTATGTTAAAAACATGATTACTGGTGCTGCGCAAATGGATGGTGCGATCCTTGTATGTGCTGCGACTGATGGTCCAATGCCACAAACTCGTGAACACATCCTTCTTTCTCGTCAGGTAGGTGTACCTTACATCGTTGTATTCTTAAACAAATGCGACCTTGTTGACGACGAAGAGCTTCTTGAATTAGTAGAAATGGAAGTTCGTGAACTTCTTTCTACTTATGACTTCCCAGGCGACGACACCCCAGTAATCCGTGGTTCTGCTCTTGCAGCGCTTAATGGTGAAGCTGGTCAATATGGCGAAGACGCAGTAGTTGCTCTTGTTGAAGCTCTTGACTCTTACATTCCAGAGCCAGAACGTGCTATCGACCTTGCATTCCTTATGCCAATCGAAGATGTATTCTCAATTTCAGGTCGTGGTACAGTAGTAACTGGCCGTGTTGAAACTGGTATCGTGAAAGTAGGCGAAGAAGTTGAAATCGTTGGTATTAAAGATACAGTTAAAACAACTGTAACTGGCGTAGAAATGTTCCGTAAACTTCTTGACGAAGGTCGTGCGGGCGAGAACTGTGGTGTTCTTCTACGTGGTACTAAACGTGAAGACGTTCAACGTGGTCAAGTATTGGCTAAACCAGGTACAATCAAACCGCATACTAAATTCGACGCAGAAGTATACGTACTTTCTAAAGACGAAGGTGGTCGTCATACTCCATTCCTTAACGGTTACCGTCCACAGTTCTACTTCCGTACAACTGACGTAACTGGTGCGATCGCGCTTAAAGAAGGCGTTGAAATGGTTATGCCTGGTGACAACGTGGAAATGTCAGTAGAATTAATCCACCCAATCGCAATGGACGCTGGCTTACGCTTCGCGATCCGTGAAGGTGGCCGTACAGTTGGTGCGGGTGTTGTTTCTAAAGTAACTGCATAATATAATACAGTTATCTTTGTACAGATCGAGAGTTTCGACTCTCGATTTGCTCTGCAGGTCAGTAGTTCAATTGGTAGAGCGTCGGTCTCCAAAACCGAATGTTGGGGGTTCGAGTCCCTCCTGGCCTGCCAATTTTTTTTAAAAAGAAGCTTGATGCTGGCTCAACTGGTCATATAATAAGTCGCGAATCCTACGACGAGTACAAAAATGTCGAATGATAAATCGCGTGACGCATTAAGCGACGCGCCAATTCCTCAAAGAAATAATCCTGCTGAAGTTGTTAATTCTGGTTCCCCTTTAGACTATGTTCTGTGGGTTATCGCGTTGATTTTACTCGGTAGTTCTATGATGGTGAATCAACATTTGCCAGCATACTGGGCACCAGCGAATGATGTTTGGGTCCGTGTTGGGGTAATTTTGGCTTGTATCATCGTGGCTTTAGGTTTATTATACGCCACCCATCAAGGCAAAGGCTTTGTTCGATTGTTGAAAGATGCTCGAATTGAGTTACGTCGAGTGACTTGGCCAACCAAGCAAGAGACCATGACCACATCTTGGCAGGTACTTGCGGTAGTCTTAGTGGCATCTATTTTATTATGGTGCTTTGACTATGCTTTGAGCTGGTTAATGAAGTTTATTATCGGGTAAGAGAGCTATGAAACGTTGGTACATTATTCATGCCTATTCTGGTTATGAAAAACAAGTGTTACGCTCACTTAATGATCGAATCCAGCGTAGCGCTGTAGCCGATAGCTTTGGTGAAGTCCTTGTCCCTACTGAAGAAGTAGTGGAAATGAAGGATGGTAAGAAACGTAAATCTGAGCGTAAATTCTTTCCCGGCTATGTGTTAGTCGAGATGGAAATGAATGATGAAACTTGGCACATTGTTAAAGAATGTCCAAAAGTATTAGGTTTCATCGGTGGTACTGCAGAAAAGCCTGCACCAATTACGCAAAAAGAAGCTGATGCGATTCTTGCACGTGTACGCAATACTGGCGAAGCACCTCGTCCTAAGACGATGTTTGAACCAGGTGAAGAATTACTCGTAATTGACGGTCCATTCACCGATTTTAAAGGCGTGGTGGAAGAAGTTCTATACGATAAGTCACGTTTAACGTTGACGATTAATGTATTTAATCGACCAACTCAGGTTGAGCTGGAATTTCGCCAAGTCGAAAAATCGGTTTAATTTAACTTGGTTGATAAACGCCCGATTTGTTATGAGTCGGGCATTGTTGTTGTAACGGTATCGTTACTTATATGTATGGGGAGCCTAGCGGCGTTAGTACCCAGAGGTAATTGAAATGGCTAAGAAGATTGACGGCTATATCAAGCTGCAAGTTCCAGCTGGTAAAGCAAATCCATCTCCACCGATTGGTCCTGCACTAGGTCAACGTGGTGTTAACATCATGGCATTCTGTAAAGAATTCAATGCTGCGACACAAAAAGTTGAAGCTGGTCTTCCAATTCCAGTAGTGATCACTGTGTACAACGACAAGTCGTTCACATTCATCATGAAAACTCCTCCTGCTGCGATTCTTCTTAAGAAAGCTGCGGGCATCCAAAAGGGTTCAGCTGTACCTAACAAAACTAAAGTTGGTAAGTTGACTCGCGCTCAATTAGAAGAAATTGCGACTACTAAAGAACCAGATCTTACTGGTGCTGATTTAGACGCACGTGTACGTACCATTGCTGGTTCTGCGCGTTCTATGGGCTTGGAAGTGGAGCTATAAGACATGGCTAAATTAACTAAACGTCAAAAAGCCATTGTTGCTGCTGTTGAAGCTAACAAAGTTTACACTTTGGAAGAAGCAGTTGCAGTTCTTAACGGCCTTCCAGCAGTAAAATTCAAAGAATCTTTGGATGTTGCTGTAAACCTAGGTGTTGATCCTCGTAAATCTGACCAAGTTGTTCGTGGCGCGACTACACTTCCTGCAGGTACTGGTAAAACTGTACGTGTAGCTGTGTTTGCTCAAGGCGCTGCTGCTGAAGCTGCTAAAGCTGAAGGCGCGGACGTTGTTGGTTTTGATGATCTTGCTGAAAGCATCCAAGCGGGTAACCTTGACTTTGACGTAGTAATTGCAGCTCCGGATGCAATGCGCGTTGTTGGTAAGTTAGGTACGATTCTTGGTCCACGTGGCTTAATGCCAAACCCTAAAGTGGGTACTGTAACTCCTGACGTAGCTTCTGCTGTTAAAAATGCGAAAGCTGGTCAAGCACGTTACCGTGTAGACAAAGCTGGTATTATCCACGCTGCGATCGGTCAAGTAGGTTTCACTGCTGAAGCTGTTCGTTCAAACGTTGAAGCTCTTGTAGCAGACCTTAAGAAAGCAAAACCTGCTACTTCTAAAGGTGTTTACATCCAAAAGATCACTCTAAGCTCTACTATGGGTCCTGGTCTTGTTGTTGATGTGGCAAACGTTTCTAAATAAGTTTCGACTTATTACAGAATTTTAAAGCCCTGAGTAATATTTGAAGCGCTGCTTTAAATATTACGCAAGAAACGTTCCGTCGTATATTGCGTGATTCAGGCAAACTTTGAATTGATAAATTTAGATTTATCAGCGTCAAAGACCTCAGGCGAGGGGAGTTTTATGCTTTCTTCTTAATAGCCCAGCCTGAGTAGACGCGGTGGTGTGATTTGTTCCTCCTCCGCGTGTTGGTTCAGTGATGAGCTAACGAATTGGGAGTGCATCTGTATAGGTGCATAAATCACCGTTAGGAGGTTTTACAATGGCTCTTCTTATCGAAGGCAAAAAACAGATCGTAGCTGAAGTAACTGAAGTTGCTTCTACTGCGTATGCTGCTGTTGTTGCTGACTATCAAGGTTTAACTGTTGAGCAATTAACTGCTCTACGTGTTGAAGCTCGTAAACTAGGTGTTGCTACTCGTGTAGTTCGTAACACTTTGGCTAAACGTGCTCTTCAAGATACTCAATTCAATATCTTGAGCGACAACCTTGTTGGCCCAACAATCTTAGCTTTCTCAACTTCTGAAGACGACATGGGCGCAGCTGCTCGTTTGTTCGAAGAATTTGCTAAAACTAATAAAGCATTTGAACTTAAAGCTGCTGCATTTGACGGTAAAGTTTATCAAGGTGCTGAAGTTAGCGTTATCGCGAACCTTCCAAACCAAGAGAAAGCGCTTACTATGCTTGCAAACGTTCTTCAAGCTCCTATTTCGAAATTGGGTCGCCTTATTACTGCGCTCAAAGAGAAAAACGAGTCAGAAGCTGCTTAAGCTTAAATCAATTTACACACCATTCAATACCCATTTGGAGTTACTCTCATGGCTTTAACAAACGAAGAAATCTTAAACGCAGTTGCTGAAAAAACTGTTCTTGAACTTGTTGAACTTATTTCTGCTTTCGAAGAAAAATTCAACGTATCTGCTGCTGCTGTAGCAGTTGCTGCTGCTCCTGGCGCTGCTGGTGCTGCTGCTGAAGAACAATCAGAATTCAACGTTGAGTTGACTTCTTTCGGTGCTAACAAAGTTGCTGTAATTAAAGCAGTTCGTGAAGCTACTGGCCTTGGTCTTAAAGAAGCTAAAGATCTTGTTGAAAGCGCTCCTTCAGTTCTTAAAGAAGGCGTTTCTAAAGAAGAAGGCGAAGAACTTAAGAAAAAACTTGAAGAAGCTGGTGCTACAGTTACACTTAAGTAATCTTAAGGGGAGTCGATTTTTTTATAATCGGCTCCAAAAAATGGCTGGTGGCCCTTGGGTCATCAGCCTTTTTGCGTTACAATTATCGGCTCGATTTTTGTTTGCATGATATAAAAATCATACAAATTAAAAATAATTTATAAAACCAAACGCTTACCAATATTTTTCAGTAAAAAAATATTGTTAAGCGTTTTAATACCACTAAAAATTGCAGCATTTGTGAAAGTGGTGGCCATATCGGCCTGCGTAATTCCTTCTAAGTTCGTTCTGCAGGCGGACTTAGTTTACTTTCCGAGGACTCCAGATGGCATACTCATATACCGAAAAGAAACGGATCCGTAAGAATTTTGGTAAATTGCCCAAGGTAATGGATGTTCCGTACTTGCTCGCGATTCAAGTCGACTCGTACCGAACTTTCCTTCAAGACGGCAAAACTCCAAAAAACCGCGAAGATATCGGTCTCCAAGCCGCATTTCGTTCAGTTTTTCCTATTGAAAGTTATTCTGGCAATGCTGCTTTAGAATTTGTTGAGTATAGTCTTGGTAAGCCTGAATTTGATGTGCGCGAATGTATTCTTCGTGGCTCAACTTATGCGGCGCCAATGCGTGTAAAAATTCGTCTGATCATTAAAGATCGCGAAACTAAAACAATCAAAGATGTGCGTGAGCAAGAAGTCTACATGGGTGAAATGCCACTTATGACAGACAACGGTACCTTTGTGATCAATGGTACTGAGCGTGTAATCGTATCTCAATTACACCGTTCACCAGGTGTGTTCTTTGACCACGATAAAGGCAAAACTCACTCTAGCGGTAAAGTTCTTTATTCTGCTCGTATCATTCCTTACCGTGGTTCATGGTTAGACTTTGAATTCGATGCAAAAGATCTTGTCTATGTTCGTATTGACCGTCGTCGTAAATTACTTGCGACTGTTGTGCTTCGTGCCTTGGGTTATAACAACGAACAAATCCTAGACATGTTCTACGAAAAAGTACCTGTATATCTTGATATGGGTAGCTATCAAATTGACTTGGTTCCAGAACGTCTACGTGGCGAAATGGCACAGTTTGATATCGTGGGTACAGACGGTAAAACAATTGTTGAACAAGGTAAACGTATTAACGCGCGCCATGTTCGTCAAATGGAAGCAGCAGGTCTTGAAAAACTTTCTGTTCCTGATGAATACCTATATGAACGTATTGTTGCTGAAGATGTAACGTTACGTGATGGCGAAGTTGTTGCGGCAAATACCGTGCTTAGCCATGAAATTATGGTGAAATTGGCTGAAGGCGGCGTTAAACAATTCAACGTACTTTATACCAATGATATCGACCGTGGTCCATTTATTGCGGATTCTTTACGTGCAGATACTACAACTGGTCGTGAAGAAGCACTTGTAGAAATCTACAAAGTGATGCGTCCAGGTGAGCCACCAACAAAAGAAGCTGCTGAAAACTTATTCAATAACTTGTTCTTCTCTTCTGAACGTTATGATTTATCACCAGTAGGTCGTATGAAGTTCAACCGTCGTTTGGGTCGTCCTTACGAAGTGGGTACGGATCAGAAGTCTCGTGAAGTTGAAGGCATTCTTTCGAACGAAGACATCACTGATGTATTGAAAACATTAGTTGAAATCCGTAACGGTAAAGGTGAAGTCGACGATATCGATCACTTGGGTAACCGTCGTGTTCGTTCTGTTGGTGAAATGACAGAAAACCAATTCCGTGTTGGTCTAGTTCGTGTTGAACGTGCTGTTAAAGAACGTTTATCTCAAGCTGAAACTGATAACTTGTCTCCGCAAGATTTAATCAATGCGAAACCAGTTGCTGCTGCAATCAAAGAATTCTTTGGTTCAAGCCAGTTATCTCAGTTCATGGACCAAAACAACCCGTTGTCTGAAATTACACACAAACGTCGTGTATCAGCATTGGGCCCAGGTGGTTTGACTCGTGAGCGTGCGGGCTTCGAAGTACGTGACGTACATCAAACTCACTACGGTCGTGTATGTCCAATTGAGACTCCTGAAGGTCCAAACATTGGTTTGATCAACTCACTTTCTGTTTATGCGAAATGTAATAACTTTGGTTTCTTGGAAACTCCATATCGTAAAGTTGTTGATGGTCGTGTAACGGATGATGTTGAATACCTTTCTGCGATTGAAGAAGTAGGTACTGTGATTGCACAGGCCGATTCTGGTATCGATAAAGACGGTAACTTAACTGAAGAATTCGTATCTGTACGTCACCAAGGTGAATTCGTACGTATTCCACCAGAAAAAGTAACGCATATGGATGTATCTGCTCAGCAGGTGGTATCTGTAGCGGCATCACTTATTCCGTTCCTTGAACACGATGATGCCAACCGTGCATTGATGGGTTCAAACATGCAGCGTCAGGCTGTTCCTACTTTACGTGCTGAC
This sequence comes from Acinetobacter sp. YH12098, assembly GCF_013419235.1. Classification (NCBI taxonomy): domain Bacteria; kingdom Pseudomonadati; phylum Pseudomonadota; class Gammaproteobacteria; order Moraxellales; family Moraxellaceae; genus Acinetobacter; species Acinetobacter sp. YH12098. The sequence goes on along the minus strand of NZ_VPAO01000005.1, from coordinate 71,481 downwards.
AAACCGCTTGTTGGTACAGGTATGGAAGCAAACGTAGCGCATGACTCGGGTGTGTGTGTACTTGCGAAACGTGGTGGTCGTATTGAGTTCGTTGATGCTTCTCGTGTCGTTATTCGTGTAAACGAAGAAGAGATGGTGGCAGGCGAAGCAGGTGTGGATATCTACAACCTGATCAAATATACACGTTCGAACCAAAATACATGTATCAACCAAAACGTTGTTGTACGTTTAGGTGATAAAGTTGCACGTGGTGACGTTCTTGCTGATGGTCCATCAACAGATGGCGGTGAGTTGGCATTGGGTCAAAACATGCGTGTAGCGTTCATGACTTGGAACGGTTACAACTACGAAGACTCGATCTTACTTTCAGAGCGTGTACTTCAAGAAGATCGTTTAACATCTATCCACATCCAAGAGCTTTCATGTGTTGCACGTGATACCAAATTGGGTGCTGAAGAAATTACAGCGGATATCCCGAACGTGGGTGAAGCTGCACTTTCTAAATTGGATGAATCAGGTATCGTTTATATCGGTGCTGAAGTAACTGCTGGTGACATTCTTGTTGGTAAAGTAACGCCTAAAGGTGAAACGCAGTTAACTCCGGAAGAAAAATTGCTTCGCGCAATCTTCGGTGAAAAAGCGGCTGACGTAAAAGACTCTTCATTACGTGTATCTTCATCTGTGAAAGGTACTGTAATTGACGTTCAAGTGTTCACACGTGATGGTCTTGAAAAAGACGAACGTGCTCAAGCAATTGAGAAAGCACAACTTGATGCTTACCGTAAAGACTTGAAAGAAGAATACAAAATCTTTGAAGAAGCAGCTCGTGAACGTATTGTTCGTCTATTGAAAGGTCAAGAATCTAACGGTGGCGGTACAACTAAACGCGGTGACAAATTAACTGAAGAGTTATTGTCTGGTCTTGAGTTGGTTGATCTTATTGAAATCCAACCAGTCGACGAAGCGATTGCTGAACGTTTAACTCAAATTCAAGTGTTCTTGAAAGAGAAGAGCCTTGAAATTGACGAGAAATTTGCAGAGAAAAAACGCAAATTGTCTACAGGTGATGAACTAACAACTGGCGTATTGAAAGTTGTTAAAGTTTACTTGGCTGTAAAACGTCGCATCCAACCGGGTGATAAAATGGCGGGTCGTCACGGTAACAAAGGTGTTGTATCAAACATCTTGCCTGTAGAAGACATGCCACACGATGCAAACGGTGTTCCAGTTGATGTTGTACTTAACCCACTGGGTGTACCATCACGTATGAACGTGGGTCAGATTCTTGAAACTCACTTGGGTATGGCGGCTAAAGGTCTTGGCGATCAAATCGACAAGATGATGAAAGAGCAGCGTACTGTACTTGAGCTTCGTGATTTCTTAGACAAGATTTACAACAAAGTTGGTGGCGAACAAGAAGATCTTGATAGCTTGACTGATGAAGAAATCTTGGTGCTTTCAGGTAACTTGCGTAAAGGTGTTCCTTTAGCAACACCAGTATTTGATGGTGCTGAAGAATCACAAATCAAAGAATTGTTAGAACTTGGTGGCATTTCACGTACTGGTCAAACAGTATTGTATGATGGTCGTACAGGTGAACGTTTTGACCGTCCTGTAACTGTAGGTTACATGTACATGTTGAAGCTGAACCACTTGGTTGACGACAAGATGCATGCGCGTTCTACTGGTTCTTACTCTCTAGTAACTCAACAACCGCTTGGTGGTAAAGCACAATTCGGTGGTCAGCGTTTCGGTGAGATGGAAGTATGGGCACTCGAAGCTTACGGTGCAGCATATACACTTCAAGAAATGCTTACTGTGAAGTCGGATGACGTTGAAGGTCGTACCCGTATCTATAAGAACATTGTAGATGGTAACCATTACATGGACCCAGGTATGCCTGAATCGTTCAACGTATTGACCAAAGAGATCCGTTCTTTAGGTATCAACATTGAACTGAAAAATGGTGACTAAGTAACCATTAATCCCCCCGGCCCCCTTTGCGAAAGGGGGAGTTCCCACTCGAAAGGGCAGGAGCTTCCCTCCTTAGAAAAAGGAGGGACTGAGGGAGGATTGTTCAGTAAAAAACAATATTTGTGACCCAGTTGTGAAGTGAAAATCTCCACAACACACGGAGAAAAAAATTGAAAGACTTGCTCGATATCATGCGCAAAAAGACGGATTCAGACGGTCATGCTCCTGTAGAGTTTGATCGCATCCGTATTGGTCTTGCGTCACCAGAAATGATTAAGTCGTGGTCTCATGGTGAAGTTAAAAAGCCTGAAACCATTAACTACCGTACGTTCAAACCTGAACGTGATGGTTTATTCTGTGCCAAAATCTTTGGTCCAGTAAAAGATTACGAATGCTTGTGTGGTAAATACAAGCGTATGAAATATAAAGGCGTCATTTGTGAAAAATGTGGCGTTGAAGTAACAACTGCAAAAGTACGTCGTGAGCGTATGGGGCATATTGACCTTGCTTCTCCAGTTGCGCATATTTGGTTCTTAAAATCACTTCCTAGCCGTATCGGTCTGCTTTTAGACATGACTTTACGTGATATCGAACGTGTATTGTATTTCGAATCATACGTTGTAACTGACCCAGGTATGACTCCACTTGAGAAATACCAACTTCTAAACGATGAAGAATACTTCACTGCTTTAGAAGAACACGGTGATGAATTCACTGCGAAAATGGGTGCAGAAGCAGTTCAAGATTTGTTGAAAGACATCGATCTTGAAGCTGAAATTTCACGTCTTCGTGAAGAAATTCCAAATACAACTTCAGAAACGAAGCTTAAAAAAGCCTCTAAACGTCTGAAATTGATGGAAGCGTTCAAAGAGTCGAACAACAAACCAGAATGGATGGTGATGAATGTACTTCCAGTACTTCCACCTGATCTTCGTCCGTTGGTCCCTCTAGAAGGTGGTCGTTTTGCGACTTCTGACTTGAACGATCTTTACCGTCGTGTAATCAACCGTAACAACCGTTTAAAACGTCTTCTAGACCTTGCAGCACCAGACATTATTGTACGTAACGAAAAACGTATGTTACAAGAGTCTGTAGATGCATTGCTTGATAACGGTCGTCGTGGTCGTGCAATTACTGGTTCGAACAAACGTCCTCTTAAATCTTTGGCAGACATGATCAAAGGTAAACAAGGTCGTTTCCGTCAAAACTTATTGGGTAAACGTGTCGATTACTCTGGTCGTTCGGTAATTACTGTAGGTCCGACTTTACGTCTTCACCAATGTGGTCTTCCGAAAAAAATGGCGCTTGAATTATTCAAACCATTCATTTTCGCGAAACTACAAGCATCTGGCCAAGCGACAACCATTAAAGCTGCGAAGAAAATGGTTGAGCGTGAAACTCCAGAAGTTTGGGACGTACTTGCTCACGTAATTCGTCAACACCCGGTGATGTTAAACCGTGCGCCTACCCTTCACCGTTTGGGTCTTCAAGCATTTGAACCAACCCTGATTGAAGGTAAAGCGATCCGTCTTCACCCGTTAGTTTGTGCGGCATTTAACGCCGACTTCGACGGTGACCAAATGGCGGTACACGTACCATTAACACTTGAAGCTCAGTTAGAAGCTCGTGCGTTAATGATGTCAACAAACAACATTCTTTCTCCTGCGAACGGTGAGCCAATCATCGTACCTTCTCAGGACGTTGTCTTAGGCTTGTACTACATCACTCGTGATGCGATCAATGCCAAAGGTGAAGGTATGGTGTTTGCGGATACTGACGAAGTAAACCGTGCACTTGCAACAGGTCAAGTTGATTTACACGCTCGCGTAAAAGCACGTGTACACCAAACAGTCATTGACGAAAATGGTAACCGTGAACAACAAACCATTGTTGTAGACACAACTCCAGGTCGTTGTTTACTTTGGGAAGTTGTACCTGAAGGTATGGATTTCCAACAAATCAACGTTGAGATGACGAAAAAGAACATCTCTAAATTGATCAACTCTTGCTACCGTAAATTAGGTCTTAAAGATACTGTTATCTTCGCTGACCAATTGATGTACTTGGGCTTCCGTCAAGCGACTCACTCAGGTGTGTCTGTTGGTATGGAAGATATGTTGATTCCGCCACAAAAACAAGCAATTATCGAAAAAGCTGAAGTTGAAGTTCGCGAAATTGAACAACAATTCGAGCAAGGTTTCGTAACTGCCGGCGAACGTTATAACAAAGTTGTCGATATTTGGGCACGTACCAACGACCAAGTAGCGAAAGCGATGATGGACAACTTGTCTTTCACAACTGTTAAAAACAAACAGGGTGAAGACGAGAAACAAAAATCATTCAACTCGATCTACATGATGTCTGACTCAGGTGCCCGTGGTTCGGCAGCTCAGATTCGTCAGTTAGCGGGTATGCGTGGTTTGATGGCGAAACCAGATGGTTCGATCATTGAAACACCAATTAAAGCGAACTTCCGTGAAGGTTTGACCGTACTTCAGTACTTCATTTCAACACACGGTGCACGTAAAGGTTTGGCCGATACTGCATTGAAAACTGCGAACTCAGGTTACTTGACTCGTCGTTTGGTTGACGTTGCACAAGACTTGGTAATTACTGAGCCAGATTGTGGTACTTTCGACGGTCTTGTAATGACTCCGTTCATTCAAGGTGGCGATGTCATCGAGAACTTAGGTACTCGAGTATTGGGTCGTGTACTTGCTGAAGATGCGAAGAAACCAGGTTCGGATGATGTCATTCTTCCACGTAATACTTTAATCGACGAAAAACTTGCAAACTACTTAGAAGAGCAAGGTGTCGATGAAGTGAAAGTACGTTCAGTTGTAAACTGTGAATCTACTTTCGGTGTATGTGCGAAATGTTACGGTCGTGACCTTGCTCGCGGTCACTTGGTGAATCCAGGTGAATCTGTGGGTGTAATGGCTGCTCAATCAATTGGTGAGCCAGGTACACAGTTAACAATGCGTACGTTCCACGTAGGTGGTGCTGCGAGCCGAACTTCTGCTGCTAACAGCGTACAAGTTCGTAACAAAGGTACAGTACGTTTCCACAATGTGAAAACAGTACAACACGCTAAAGGTCACTTGGTATCAACTTCACGTTCAGGTGAAATCGGTATCGCAGATGACATCGGTCGTGAACGCGAACGTTACAAAATTCCATACGGTGCTTCAATCATCATTAAAGATGGCGAAGCTGTGGAAGCTGGCGGTATCGTAGCGACTTGGGATCCGCATACACATCCATTGGTTACCGAAGTTGCAGGTAAAGTGCGTTTCAGCCAAATCGCTGATGGCGTAACTGTGACATCGAAAACTGATGATGCAACAGGTATGACTACAATCGAAATCTTACCAGTGACTTCACGTCCTGCGTCAGGTAAAGATATGCGTCCAGCGGTTGTATTGGATACAACTGATGGTGGCGAACAGTTCTACTTCTTGCCACAAAATACGATTCTGACTGTTCGTGATGGCGAAACAATTGGTGTCGGTGACGTAATTGGTCGTGTACCACAAGAATCTTCACGTACTCGTGATATTACCGGTGGTCTTCCACGCGTAGCTGACTTGTTCGAAGCACGTAAACCGAAAGAACACGCGATCCTTGCTGAAATTTCAGGTATCGTAAGCTTCGGTAAAGAGACCAAAGGTAAGAACCGTCTTGTGATTACTCCGGATGATGGCTCTGAGATTTACGAAGAGCTAATTCCGAAATGGCGTACGATTAACGTGTTCGAAGGCGAGCATGTGAACCGTGGTGAAACCATTTCTGATGGTCCGCAAAACCCACACGACATCTTACGTTTGAAAGGCGAAGTTGCACTGACAAACTACATCGTGAACGAAGTTCAGGACGTATACCGTCTGCAAGGTGTAAAAATCAACGACAAGCATATTGAAGTGATCGTACGTCAAATGCTTCGTAAAGTTGAAATCACTGACGGTGGTGATACAAGCTTCATCAAAGGCGAGCAAGTGGAATACATCCGCGTTGTTCAAGAAAACCAAGCTGTGGCAGCTCAGAACAAGTTTCCAGCGAAGTTTGAACGTCAATTGATGGGTATTACCAAAGCGTCGCTTTCTACTGACTCGTTCATTTCTGCTGCATCGTTCCAGGAAACAACTCGTGTGTTAACTGAAGCTGCTGTAACAGGTAAAGAAGATGAATTACGTGGTCTGAAAGAAAACGTAGTTGTAGGTCGTCTGATCCCAGCGGGTACAGGTTTGGCTTACCACTTAGAACGTCGTCGTCAGGAGTCTGAAGCTGCAGAGCTTGAGCTTCACAATGATTTCTCTGATGTAGATCAAGCATTAAGCCAAGCATTTAGCGATGAATTTAACGGTCTTTAATTAGCCCTTAAATCATTCAAAAAAGCCACCTTTGGGTGGCTTTTTTTATGCGGATGAATTGAAAATTAAAGCTTTCCTAATGTTGATTTATTTCCTATAGTAAAAATAGAACATAACAAATCTCTTGATTTTTAAACTTAAACATAACGGGGTCTTTTGATGAAATTCGCACAGCAATTATTCGCAGTTTCTGCATTATTCAGCTCATTGACAGCGATTGCTGCACCTATGCCCAATTCGATTGTGGTAGAAGATAAAGCTGTAGTTCCAGTACTAAAAACAGAAGTGATTCGCCGTGTTGCAGGTCAAGAACCTGTACGCCAAGTGACTGCAACAGTGTTAGAAATGACCAATAAAGGTCAGGATATCGTGGCACGTGAAATTGAACTTTCTGATCACCAAGGTGATTTTTCTGAAAAGAAATTATCGATTCCTGTACTACAGCGTGGTGGTGTCATCGTCCCGACCTCTAAAATTGAAACCAAGACGACGGTGAAGCAGGACGGTCAGATTATTCGTCAAAACACCAATATTGATGCAGAAGGTGTAGAGTTTAAGAAAGGGCAAGACCCGATTAAACGCACGCTAAAACTAGATCAGGCAACAGATCCAGAAAGCAAAGCCAAACTCTCTCATGCTGTGCTGACTGAAAATGGTGAAACCACAAAAGATTTGATGATTTTGGATGAAAACCCTGAGTGATTCGTGAGCGATTAGGCGTGGTTTTTTACAAAATGCAGCATTTATGCTCCAAGCCGTAACAAGCTATGTTTAATTGTTTCATACAATGGTTTTAGAATCATAGGTAATGAAGAAGACAAGGAACATCACAATGAAAAAAGTAATGAGCGTATGCGCAGTCGCGATGATGTCGACCCTAATGCTTGCTGGTTGTGAAAGCATGTCGCCAAATGAACAACGTATTGGTGCTGCAGCTTTAGGTGGTGCCATTGGTGGTGGTGTGGGTAATAATGTCGGTGGTGGTGTAGGTGCAGCCGTTGGTGGTGGTGCTGGTGCAGCTGTCGGTAGTAAAACTCAAAACGGTTCAAACCGAAATGCCACATATAGTGGTGTAGGTGGTGCGATTGGTTCTGCAGTCGGTAAAAGTATCTTTGGTGGTAACACCGGTGCTGCGATTGGTGGTGCAATCGGTGGTGGTGCAGGTGCTGCAATTGAGCAAAATCGCTAATCCAATCCGATAAAATTGAATGAAAAGGCGCTTAAAGATAAGCGCCTTTTTTATTTGCGGGGACGGGGTTGCTTGCGACGAATGTATAGGGTTTTTTGAACTTCAGCGATACGTAAGCCTGCTTCATCAAAAATATTTAAACTATAGTTCCGTAGCACAGGTACGTGGTTATCTGCTAAGTTTTTAATATGGTTGATTTCATTTGGGTCGAGCTGGATATCAGCGTATACCGTTCCACGCCCGGGGGATAAAAATTGGATATTTGCGGCTTTATCCCACACGATATAACGTGAGCCAAGGTGATGCATCAAAATCAACATATAAAATGGGTCAACCATTGAATAAAGACTACCGCCAAAATGTACACCGACGATATTTTGATTTTTACGAGTTAATGGCATTTTGACGCAAATGTGATAATTGGCGAGATCAATTTTATCAATCGAAATGCCAGCACCTTTATAAGGGGCATAATGATTGAGTAAGAATTTAGAGACAATAGGCATTGTCATTATTTTCTGGATTATGCTCATACTGGGTCAATTTTTTTTTATGCTGAACTTTGCATACTAAATGAGTTTCAAAACTGTGGCATTGATCACATTGCCCATGTTCACAAATAAAACGTCAATTCGATGGAATCGATAAAAGGACTAGAGGAATGCAACCACTAAATACGCAATGGGTGAATACCACAGATCAACAACGGCTCTATGTAAAGACATGGGGTGATGAAACCAAGCCCGCTTTGGTTTTGGTTCATGGTTATCCTGATAATCAGGAAGTATGGGAACCGGTTATTGAACATCTTGGTTCTGAATTTTATATTGTGAGCTATGACGTGCGAGGTGCAGGGCAGTCATCTGTGCCCCGTAAAGTACGAGATTACCGTTTAGAACAACTTTCACTTGATTTAGATAGTGTGACGCAAGCGGTATTAGGCGAGCGTAGTTTTCATTTGGCCGCGCATGATTGGGGCTCTATCCAATCTTGGGAATCGGTGACTGAGCCAAAATTTCGCTCACGTATTTTGTCTTATTCAACTATTTCTGGGCCATGTTTGGATCATGCGGCATTTTTGCTCAGAAATAGCTTTAAGCATCAGCAGAAAAAATTACTCAAATTATTAAGTAAGTCATGGTACATCGGGGTATTCCAATTACCATTTTTGGCACCGACCGCGTGGCATTTTTTGAATGCTGAACGTTGGGGAAAAATTGTGAATGATTTAGAACGTACTCAAGAATTGCCTTTGAATCATAATATTCAGCATGATGGTAAACACGGTATTGCGCTTTACCGTGCTAATTTTATTCCCCGCTTAACTCAGCCTAGACAACGTCATGCGGTCTGTCCTGTACAAGCGATTGTGTTGAAACATGATAATTTTGTCAGTCCAAATTACATTAAAGAATTACCTAATTGGGTTGAAGATTTATCGGTGGTTGAAGTCAATGCCAATCATTGGGCTGTGCTAAGCCAACCCGAAAAAATTGCAGGTTACATCGCTCAATTTGCGCAATCACAGCAGCTTTAAGTAAATCGTTCAACAGTGTCACTTCATCGATAGGGGGCTAAATAGCGAGCAAATTCTGATAAAATACGGTTTTTTGTCAGACTCCCTTTTTTCTTATGTTTGCTATTCTTGCCGCAATTACAGTCATGTTTGGACTGTCGCTGGCACGCGTGCCTGTTGTATTTGCACTGATCATTGGTGCAGTAACAGGTGGCTTGTTAGCTGGCCTTGGTATTCATGGCACCATCGAAGCGTTTAATAGTGGCTTAGGCAACGGTGCTCAAATCGCACTTGCTTATGGCGTGTTGGGGGCATTTGCTTTGGCACTTGCGCGTTCAGGTTTGCCCGATTTACTGGCTTATCAACTCATTACTAAACTCAAAGGTAACAGTAATGTGAAAGCCCAGAATCGCGTGAAATACGTAATTTTCGCTACTATCGCTTTAGCCGCCGTATGTTCACAAAACGTGATTCCAGTGCACATAGCGTTTATTCCAGTATTAATTCCACCATTACTCAGCGTATTTAATCATTTAAAACTTGACCGTCGTTTGATTGCTTGTGTTCTGACTTTTGGTCTTGTGGCGACTTATATGCTGGTACCTTTTGGTTTTGGTGCTATTTTCCTTAATGATATTTTAGGTCAAAACATCAATACCTTTGGCAAGCCATACGGTTTCAACATCAGCTATGATCAAATTCCAACTGCTATGGCAATTCCAGTATTTGGGATGTTTGTTGGCTTATTAATTGCTGTTTTTTATAGCTACCGTAAACCACGAGAGTATGCTGACGTTCAGGTTAAGGAATCACAGCACACCATCTCATCTGATGTAAAAGCAGATGAAAATGGTAAACCACAAGTCGCTAAATTTACTTTGATTATGGCTGCGGTTGCAGTGGTTGCTACGCTTTCTGTTCAAGTCATATCTGAGTCGATGATTTTGGCGGGTCTGGTTGGTGTTGCGATCTTAAGCTGTGCAGGTATTTTTAAGTGGAAAGAAGCCGATGATGTCATTATCAGTGGTATGCGCATGATGGCACTGGTTGGTTTCATTATGATTTCTGCGCAGGGCTTTGCATCTGTGATTGAGGCTACGAATCAAGTACCAATACTGGTACAAGCTTCGGTTGAATGGATTGGAAACAGCCGAGGTTTAGCTGCATTTTGGATGCTATTGATAGGGCTATTAATTACCTTAGGTATTGGTTCTTCATTCTCAACAATCCCAATTTTGGCCATTATTTATGTACCACTTTGTATTCAATTTGGTTTTAGCCCAGCGGCAACGATTGCCATTATTGGTACAGCAGCAGCTTTAGGAGATGCAGGTTCTCCGGCATCAGACTCAACTTTAGGCCCAACATCAGGCCTTAATATGGATGGTCAGCATGACCACATGAAAGACAGTGTGGTCCCGACCTTCATTCACTACAATATTCCATTAATGATCTTTGGTTGGATTGCCGCAATGGTACTCTAAAAAATTTTCAAAGATAAATAAAAAAGGCGATTATATAATCGCCTTTTTTGTTATTTAATCCTGAGGATTTTGGTTGGATTAAAATAATTCATTTTATTAATTCTGATTAAAAAGGTTGGTATATTATGAATAATAAATTAATTATAACGGTGAAAATATAAAACCAAGCATTGTACTATGATTAAAATAAATATATATAATTAATAATGACTTATATAATAATGTAAAAATTTATAAAATAATAATGTTGCATAATTTTAATACTAATGTTTAATATTAATTATTCATTCTAGAAGGTTGCTTTAAAATGTTAAAACAAGCTGCTCTTATTGCATTATTGGGTATGTCTGCTTCAGCGATGGCTGGTCAATGGCAGGTTAAAGTTGGTGCTTCTGTAATTGCTCCAACTGCAGATACTGATATTGCTAATGGTGCTTTAAATGTAAAAGCAGATCATGAGTTTGCATTTACACCGTCTGTAGAATATTTCTTTAATGACAACATTTCAGCTGAATTACTATTAGCTACACCAATTAGTCATGATGTGGATGTAACAGCTGCGGGTTCAAAAGTTGCTGGTGTTAAATTGAAACATCTTCCACCAACAATTACTGCGAAATATAACTTTAAAAATTCAACTGGCTTTACACCTTACATTGGTGTGGGTGGTACAGCATTTGTTGCTTGGGATGAAGATGGTTCAGGTGTGCTAGAAGGCACAAAGGTTAAAGTGAAAGAGTCTTATGGTTTTGCTGGCCAAGTTGGTTTTAACTACCAACCAGCTGATGCTAAAAACTGGGGCGTATTCTTTGATGCACGTTATGCTCAAATCCAGCCTGAAGTTCAAACAGTTGTCGAAACTTTTGATTTAGATATCGATCCAATGGTGTATACAATTGGTTATAGCTACAAATTCTAAGCTGTAGCTAATTTTAAAACCCTGTCGAATGGCAGGGTTTTTTTATGCAGTATATTCCATCCATCAGTTGATCGAATTGAACAAATAGGCAATAGAAAATTTAGGTAGAAGTGTTAGAGTCGAGATAAATCAGCAAGTTGGATGAAGAGAAAAGACGATGAAAAAAATTATTCAGGGTATGCTGGTCTTGGGCAGTGCTTATTTTATTTCGACAAGTTATGCCGCAAGTTTTGATTGTAAAAAGGCGAAAACCATTACCGAACATGCGGTTTGTGATAACCGTAGTATTAATGATGCCGATGTCAAAATGGCAACAACCTATACGATTATTCGTCATTTGGTTCCCATGGGGACACGTGGTGCAATTCAAGATCAACAAATAAAATGGCTACAACTACGCGATCAGTGCCGTGACAATGTCAGTTGTTTAAGTGATGTATATAAAATGCGGCAGCAAAAACTGGATCTCTACATGGACCGTGTTTATAAACAAGGACCTTTTTAAACCTTAAAATTTAGTGCGACAGAATAAAAATTTTCCATTCATACTATTGAAAAATAGTGAAGTCCCTCCATTCATATAGGCAATTGATAATTTTACTCAGTATGAACGGAGAGACTGATGAGCGAACAACAATCTCAAAAACACAGCTTCCAAGCGGAAGTGGCTCAGTTACTGCATTTAGTAACACATTCTTTATATTCAAATCCTGAAATTTTCCTTCGTGAGTTGGTATCAAACGCATCTGATGCCTGCGATAAATTACGTTTTGAAGGCATTAACCATCCTGAATATTATGAAAATGATCCAGATTTACATGTGCGTATTCATTTAAATAAAGAGCAGAAGACAATTACCATTTCGGATAATGGTATTGGTATGACAGAACAAGAAGCGATTGATCATTTGGGTACGATTGCTAAGTCTGGCACTAAAGATTTTATGTCGAAGCTTACGGGTGATCAAAAGTCAGATGCACAATTGATTGGTCAATTTGGTGTGGGCTTCTATTCAGGTTTTATTGTTGCTGAAAAAATTACAGTGGAATCACGTCGTGCTGGGGTAAATGCCGCTGAAGGGGTACGTTGGGTTAGTAATGGTACAGGTGAGTTTGATGTAGAGCCAATTGATAAGGCTTCACGTGGAACCGACATCATTTTGCATTTACGCGAGGATGCTTTAGATTATTTAGATCGTTACAAAGTTAAGCAGATTATTAATAAATACTCTGATCATATTAGTTTGCCAATTGAGATGCAGAAAGAAGTTTGGCAACAAGAGGAAGCTGCCGAAGGCGAAGAAGCAAAACCTGGTCAATATGTACTGACGGATGAGTGGGAAGCGATTAACTCAGCAAGTGCATTATGGACGCGTAATAAAAATGAGATCAGTGAAGAACAATATACTGAGTTTTATAAAAACCTGAGCCATGATTTTGAAGCCCCGCTTGCATGGACACACAACCGTGTAGAGGGAAGTACGGAATATACACAGTTACTTTATATTCCATCTCGCGCACCAAGCAATATTTTCACACGTGAAGCTAAAGCAGGAATTAAGCTGTATGTGAAACGTGTATTTATCATGGATGATGCGGATAATTTGATTCCAAATTATTTACGTTTTGTTCAAGGTGTGGTGGATAGCGCAGACTTACCACTTAATGTAAGCCGTGAATTATTACAAGAAAGTCGCGACGTTAAAACGATTCGTGAAGGTAACGCCCGCCGTATTTTAACAGTGCTAGATGGTTTGGCGAAATCTGAAGATGTTGCTGATCAAGAGAAGTTTGCAAAATTCTACGCTGAGTTTGGTTCAGTCTTAAAAGAAGGCTTAGGCGAAGACATGGCGAATCGTGAGCGTATTCTAAAATTATTACGCTTTGCTTCGTCAAATAATGATGAAGTGAAAACATCATTTGCAGACTATAAAGCCAATATGAAAGAAGGCCAAAAGGCAATTTACTATGTGACTGCTGATAGTTTAAATGCTGCGAAAAACTCACCACAACTTGAATTGTTCAAGAAAAAAGGTATCGAAGTGCTGCTCATGACTGAACGAGTGGATGAGTGGGCGATGGAATTTGTTTTTGAGTTTGATGGAACACCATTACAGAATGTATCAAAAGGTGCAGTTGATTTGGGTGATCTACAAGATGCTGAAGAGAAGAAAGCACTTGAGGAAGCTGCTGAGCAGTTTAAACCTGTTGTTGAAAAACTGTCGGATGCGTTAAAAGATAAGACCTCTGAAGTGCGTGTAACAACACGTTTAGTGGACTCTCCTGCGTGTTTGGTGGTGGCTGAGGGTGAGTTATCACCGCAACTGGTCCGTATGCTAAAACAAGCAGGACAAGCGGTTCCCGAGTCAAAACCAGTCTTGGAAATCAATCCATCCCATCCGTTGGTACAAAAATTAGAAGGTTCAGCGCAATTTGATGATTTGGCGAATGTGATCTTCGATCAAGCGTTGATTGCTGAAGGCGGTTTACCCGAAGATCCTGCCCAATACATTAAACGGATTAACAGCTTATTGCTGAAGTAACGGTAGATATGAAATGAACCTCCTTCGGGAGGTTTTTTTATTTGGTTTTTGGATAGAGCACATGAATAAAAACGTCCATTTTTTAATCTTTAAAATAAATTAAAAATAAATAATTAATCTATAATAGCGATCGTTAAGTATTGGGAATCTTAAGATGAAAATTTTAGTGATCGCTGTAATGGGCTCGCTGCTGTCTATGGGCCTCATGCAATCTGCTCAGGCAGACAGCGCTAAGCAAAAAATGGTGCGTAATGCCCCTGTGCAGGTTTCAAAACAGATCGCACCATATGATATCAATCCTTTTGTAGATAGTCGCCGTGTGATGCGAAATGATCGTGTTCAGTATAGTTTTCCTAAAGTGAAAAAAGTCGCTGAAAAACAGCCGAGTATTGTACGTAATGATCGTGTACGTGTGATTAAGAAAAATTGAAGCTGAGTTATTTAAAAAAAGCCCATCCTGTTGAAATGGGCTTTTTATTCGCTGTGAAATAGCGGGTTCTAGAACAAGGCTTCAAGGCGCACTAAAGCGCCCACAAAGTGGCTTTTATCGTCACGATGGTTGTTGAGGTAGTTGAGATCACCTTGGATATAAAACCATTCGCGCAGAAAGGGCTGTCGCCATGATACATAGGGTCCCCAACTGTTTAAACGCAGTTGATCGTTATTGTAAAAACCACCTGTATATAGGCCGTAGTTGAATCGGTTACCTTTAAAAAATTGGTGTTGGCGGTAACTGAAGTTATCCCATTTCAGATCATCATCCTGTGCATCTGCATAGGTCAGGTTGAATTGGTTTGAGATAAAGGGTTGGCCTGGACGAGCATGGGTTAATTCTAAATTGGTTCTTAGATAATTTTCACTATCGATACCATAACGATAAATTTGTTCGGCTAAAAAACTGTAATCATTGTCGAGTTGCCATTTTTTAGCTGCTTTTAAGCGGACATATAGGTCATCACCAGAACGTAAACCTAGATCAACGTCAGTTTCGAAGGGCAGTCGATCTGAAATTTCTGACCAACGTAACGCGAGCGAACTGTTATCTTCACGGGTTTGCTTATTGTCATAATTTTTATCACTACGCCCCGCAGGGTTTTCATTGGTAATTGCAGCATTATTTTCTAATTCATTATCAAGTGAGTCATCACCAAAGACCACACTCAATTTTTTTTCTAAAGTGGGAAGCTTAATTTTACCGCGAATACGTGGCTTAATTTCGTATTCATCGTGCTTATTCCAACTGTTGTCTAAAATCACCCTAAGGGTAGCATTGGCTGGTTTATCAGGCTCACTTTGCCCAAACCAATTATCCATGCGAACGGCCGTTCGATCTGCCCAATTTCGGACTTTCTTCTGTTGTCGATCGGTCCAGCTATTATTTTCCGTTTGTTCTGTTGTCGGAACAATGGGGTGATCTGATTGTTCAGGTAAGAAGGTCGGTGTTGCATCAATCCAACGTGGAATTTGATCTAAAAAATCATAGGTTTTTGGCATGATATACGGTGAACTTTGCTCGGTTGCAGGCACATCCTGCGAATGTTCACCCTCAGTTTCATTGACGACAGCATCAGTTTCATTGGCCCAAGCAACTTGATGCATCAAGCTCATTGATGCGGAAAAAAGCAAAGTCCGAATAAAGTACTGTTGTTTTTTATGCATATGTTTTGGCTCTATTTAATTATCATCTGAGTATCCTGCATCTGTAGTTTTGTTATTTTTATCGGATAAATGCAAGCCAAACTACAAAATAAATGCAATTAATCTTCGGTCATTTGCTTAAGTGCTTGATAAAGCGAAATCACATCAATGGGGTGAGGCAATTGTTGGATCACATTTTGGATGCTTTGCCAATTTAAACCTTGCTGTCGATGGAGGATCAAATAGGGAAGGGCTTGTTCGGTACGCAAGAGTGCCATGCGTTTTTGACCGTGGATTAAACGTATTTTTTGACGTTCTTGTAATAATAACAGCGGGGTATGTAGCGTCGGTTCAGGTTCATCAAAATGAATGAATTTTTGCGTATGAATTAACTGTGCCGGGATAAATGGATAATAGTCGTTTTGCGACCAAATTATTTCAGCCTGCTGAGACTGTTGATAGAGCTGATCAGGTGCAGCACAGAGTTGCTCTAGATTGTCCCATGTCATGACTTTAATCGCGGCAAGTTCATGTTGATGTTGTTGGCAAAACAGTTGAGAGAGTCGAATGGCTTCCATTTGCGTTTGAGCACCAAACAACAAGAGATACTTGATGAAGCGACCCTCGGTATTGATTTGCTCTGCTAAATACAGTGGCTGGTTTTTCCAATCTGTACCATCTGTCGTATGCAATAGAACATCAAGTTGCGTTGTGAGTTCAGGCTGATCTATAAACTGCAATTCATACAAGGCCAATTGCGCATCGATGTTTTGCAGCGTTTGAACGCGAGCGGTATATTGAGCGATTGGAACCTGTTCAGGAAGTTCAACGCCTGCCATTGTCGAGTTGAGATTTTCCTCCGATGGGGCATGTGTTGGCTGCTCAATTAGAACAAGAGGAACGATATCAGGTGCAGAAAGCTCTGGTTTATTTGTATTTGAGTTATCAAGCAACGTATCCGCTTCATTGATTTGCTTATCGCAATGATCTAGATCGACAGATCCGTCTTTATTTATCGCTTCAATTGGCAGTAGGTCGTCCACACTTGCTGCAACACAGCTTGGCGCTGTGATGGTTTCATCCTTCAGGCGTAAGGCATGTAGACGTAGATCGGTATCACTGATTAAACATTTATATAGCTGTTGTTGTTCAATTAACCAATCATAGCATTCGCTAAAATTGCCCCATTCACTGAGTAAAGCCGTGCGCTGTTTGGCTGGAATCATCCACACTTGCCAACCTAATTCATGGTCATGCAGCAAGGCCCAACCCATCTCTGGATATTGATATAAAGCATTTTCAAGTGCAGTATCATGGTTAAAATAGCCACGAAATAACAATGAATATGGCGTTTGTTTGGAAAATTCAGTTGCAGCCATTTGTGGCTTAGTTAATGCACGATAACTTAATATTTGCTTTTGAAAAATCGGTTCATCGCATAAGGCAAAAATTTCATGAATCCGACGTTTAGAAAGCGCAGTTTCATAAAAACTCAAAGCACGGTGTTCAAGTTGATGGGTCAGTACATGGATTTCTTTTATTAATTGTACTTTCTCTTGTAAATTCATTTGTCCACTTCCTAAAGGACTTTTTGTGCTTTTTCTAAATATTTAGCCAATACAATATTGGTTGCAAGTTCTACTAATTTATATTCAGCCGAATTCGGGTTTCGATATGTATTGGCCAATTCAATCAGGCGTTCAATATCGATGACCTGCGGTGAAATTTTTCCTTGTATCAGTGCCTGAAGTTCTTGCATAGGACAATGTAAATTTAAAAATAAAGAAGTCGATTAGTTCATTTGATTATAGAGATTTCATTAAAAAAAACATGGAAATAAATGTCAGCTTCTACAAATTAAGCGTTAAATATGACAATTAATGCGCATTTTGTTTAAAAATAATACCAAATCATTAGCTTAAAGATAGGTTTTGCAAAAGATATAGCGGTATGGTTTGATCAATTTTTTTGAAGTCATCATCAGCGATCGAGCGCTTTTAGATGTTCATTTTTAATGTTAAGTAAAGAATAAAGCCCAAAGTAAAGGCACATAAAATAAAAAACCGATGGTGGGAGCCATCGGTTTTTTTATGGAAAAATCAGCTAAAAATTAAGCTTTTTTTTCTGTGTTTGTTATAACTTCAGTTGTATCAGCAGCTGGAGCTTGGCTCTCTGCATTGGCAGTTTCAGCTTTTTTTACTGGAAAATCTGGTACGTAAACGATTTGTGCAGAAACAGTTGCAGAAAGCGCCATCACAGCAACAGCCATAGCATATTTGATTGCGTTCATTTGTGTATTCCTATCAATCATTAGTAACTCAAAAATTGAGTCAGGGAGAAAATTAATCACTTGAATTTATGTGAAAATAATATCAAAAAATAATCAATTAAAAATGATCGATTCGGCAACACAAGATAAATGGTAGGATTTAATAATTATATAAAACAGTCTATTAGAGTTATTACTCTAGAGTTTTTAGTGGCTGAGTGACAGCGGCGTATCACTCAGATATAGATGAAAAATCTATGAATGTTTGGCACATTTCTTTTCATAGACTTTGCCTGCGATACCACCAATAATGGCACCACTAATCGTACCAAAAACAGGCAAAATACTGCCTGCAACAGCGCCGATCGCAGCACCTTTGACGGTCGGAGAAAAACGTGAGAGAAAGCTATTCTTCCCTGTTTGCGACTCGTTGGTGGTTGTTTGAGGGGTTATATTGGTAGATAGTTCGGTTTCAGCAGAAGTTGCTTGAGATTCAATAGTCATGACATTACTCCCGAGCATGATCGTTTGAAGAATGAAACTTTTAGCCTAATCGGTAGTGGCCTTGGCTTAAACAGAAAGCATGTAATAAATGATGGTCAGTTTGTAATCCCTCGAAGTGGAACTCACTTCTGTGTAAGACATGTAATATTTTGCTGTTTTGATGTTTAAAAAATAACCAAAATAAGTGACTTAATCATATGATGAGTTTCAAAATCATAACAATGAGGATAAATACAATGTCTGTTGCTAAAGTCGTTGAAGTAAATGCAAGTAGCACAAAAAGTTTTGAAGATGCAATTCAAACGGGAATTAATAAAGTCACTGAAACCGTGAAAAACGTTCAGGGTGCATGGATTAATGAACAGAAAGTCGTGGTGAAAGACAATAAAATTGCGGAATATCGAGTGAACTTAAAAATCAGCTTCTTGGTTGAATAAGTTTTAATTTTATTGATGTTAAAAACTGATCAAAAAAAATCCCCGAAGTTCGGGGATTTTTGTTTGAACACGCTGAATTATTTTTCAGGCGTTTCACAGCTTTCATCATTACACACAGGTGTAGGAGCAAGCTCAGGAAGTTCCGCAGCTTTGTCCATCACTTTTTTAAATACATCTTTCGGTTGAGCGCCTGCTAAAGCAATGCGTTGCTCAAATACAAAGAACGGTACACCCGTAACTTTAAGTTGATCGCGTGCTACTTCTTCATCGTATTTGACGAAATCGGCAAATTCATCTGAGTCTAATAAATCATCGACTTCAACAGGGTTTAGACCAATACGAGATGCAACGTCTTCTAAGGTTTCACGTTCACCAATGGCCAAGCCTTGCGTCATATAGCTATAGAAGAAAGCTTCTTTGGCTTCACTGCCGAGACCTTTGCTTTGTGCAAGATGAATCAAGCGGTGCGCGTTGAAAGTATTGCCTGAATTGGCTTTTTGCCAGTTAAATTCAATACCTTCAGCTTTTGCCATTTCGGCAATATTGCGCTGCATTTCCTCTACTTCTTCAATACTGCGGCCATATTTTTGAGCTAGACGTTCAGTATTAGAAATTTCTAGGCGAGCGGGCGCATCTGCATCAAGTTGATAGCTATGCCAAAACACTTCAAGCTCTACACCCGATTCTTCAGCAGCAGCTTCAAGGCGTTTTTTCGCAATATAACAAAATGGGCAAACCACGTCTGACCAGATATCTACACGCATGGGAAATCTCTTTTCTATGTTCTGGGAAAATGATGGGGGCAAATCCTAAAATTTAAAGCCAAGCAATGCAATCCATTTTTGTTTCGATGGTGCAATGTCGAATTTTTTTTATGTTGCTTCAAGGATTGACCGAAGATTTGTCGGACTATTAATCCGTGATTAAACGTTTACCCAAACAAATTACCTCAACCTCTTCATAGCCCAATTGTTCATAAAAATTTTGTACGTCAATGTTGTCTTGGCGAATCAGTAATTGAAGTTTTGGGCAACCTAAAGCAATTAAGCGTTTTTCTAATTGTTGAATGAGGGCGGTGGCAACGCCATTACGCTGAAAATGTGGATGTACAGCAAGATAATTGACCCAGCCTCGATGTCCATCATAGCCCCCCATGACAGTTGCGATCAATTGATCATCTTTGATAGCCAATAAAAATAATTGATCACGTTGCGCTAGTTTTCGAAAAATATCAATTTCAGGGTTATTCCATGGACGGGTCAGATCACACAGTTCCCAAAGTGCAATTACATCATCTAAATCAGATTCGAGATAGGGGCGGATAATAAACATAATTTTTGTTTTAGCATGTATTTTGACCAATTTAGATTAGTCGAGTTTTGCAGACTTGATAAGTCATATTGAAAAATAAAAGCCATAAAAAAAACGCTCCGAAGAGCGTTTTCTTATTTCACTGTCAATTAAGCAGTTTTAACTTCTGGTTGAGCAGCTAACATGTGGCCGTTCTCTTCGAAGTTGATGTGCCAAGACAATGCTTCACGTAGAAGGTGAGGTGTTTGACCACCTTTCGCACATGCACGGTCGAAGTAATCATTTAGCGCATCACGGTACATAGGGTGAGCACAGTTGTCGATTACTGCACGAGCACGTTCACGTGGAGCAAGACCACGTAAGTCAGCAAGACCTTGTTCAGTAACTAAGATGTCAACGTCGTGTTCAGCATGGTCAATGTGAGAAGCAAATGGAACAACAGAAGAAATGTCGCCGCCTTTTGCAATTGATTTAGTCACGAAGATCGCCAAGTGTGCATTACGTGCGAAGTCACCTGAACCACCGATACCGTTCATCATTTTTGTACCGCAAACGTGAGTTGAGTTCACGTTACCGTAGATATCAAACTCAAGCGCAGTGTTGATACCGATGATACCTAAACGACGTACAAGTTCTGGATGGTTCGAAATTTCTTGTGGACGTAATACAAGTTTGTCTTTGTATTGTTCAAGGTTATTAAATACTTTTTCGCCATATTTAGCAGAAAGCGTAATAGAAGAACCTGAAGCAAATTTCATTTTGCCTGCGTCGATCAATTCAAATGTACAGTCTTGAAGTACTTCAGAGTACATGATCAAGTCTTCAAAGTTTGAATCTTTAAGACCAGTCAATACTGCGTTTGCAATTGAACCGATACCTGCTTGTAATGGACCAAGGTTTTTCGGTAAACGACCTTCTTCTACTTCTTTTTCAAAGAAAGCGATCAGGTGGTTTGCAATACCTTGAGTTTCATCATCAGGTGCAGTCACTGTAGATGGAGAGTCATGCAATTCGTTGTTAAATACGATACCTACGATTTTTGAAGGATCGATGTTGATTGCATGTGTACCAATACGTTCGTCAACTTGAGTCAATGGAATCGCTTGACGTGTTGGACGATACGTTGGGATATAAATATCGTGTAAGCCTTCGAATGCTGGGCTTAAGTTGGTGTTGATTTCAACAATCACTTTTTCAGCAAAAATTGCGAAGCTTGCAGAGTTACCTACAGAAGTTGTAGGGATGATGCCACCATCTTCAGTGATCGCAACAGCTTCAATAATTGCCACATCAGGCTTTTTAAGCTGAAGGTTACGCATTTGTTCAACTGTTTCAGACAAATGCTGATCGATGAACATCACTTCGCCTTTGTTGATGGCTTTACGTAATGTATTGTCTACTTGGAACGGTAAACGACGAGCAAGAACACCTGCTTCAGTCAATTTTTTGTCCAAATCGTTACCCAAGCTCGCGCCAGTAATTAGGGTAATTTTAAGAGGATTAGCATGAGCCTGTTGAACCAACGCTAAAGGTACAGCTTTCGCTTCACCTGCGCGTGTGAAACCACTCATACCTACCGTCATACCATCCTGAATGAATTCAGCAGCTTTTTCTGCGCTGATAACTTTGTCGTGAAGGGCAGCTAAACGGATGCGATCTAAAGACATCATATACTCTCGTGAAATTCTCAAAACTGATACGGATTGTACCGATCAAAAAAGCCATTTTGCATACCTGTTAGGCTAAGGTCTAATTTTTTGAAAAAATGTGGGTATAAGATTTTATTATGTTTTTTAAACTACTGAATAATAAAGTTAAAAATATCAATGGTTAAAGCTTAAACAAAACTGTTCGTTGCTTTTTTGAACGCTTGTTAAAAGCGTTCAGTTAAACTTTGCTTAATTTTTTCCAATGGGCTGTTGTTTAATATTTCATCATTTTCGAGTTTTTGCAGTGGTAAAGAAATGATCGCTTCGAGTCCACCTTCTGCTCGATTGTGAATTGAAAGTTGACCTTCGTGAATATCCACAATACGTTTTACAATGGCTAAACCGAGTCCACTGCCTTGAATGGTACGTGCATCATTACCACGTACAAAAGGTTGCATCAGGTCTTCAATTTGGTCTTCAGGAATCCCTTCGCCATTATCGGCAACGCGAATTTGAATATGGTCACCTTCATATTCGGTAGACAGTTCAATCGGCTCGGCACCATAGCGTTTTGAGTTATTGATTAAGTTCCCTATTAATCGTTTTAAGGACAGGCTACGTGCTTGAATAATCGGTAAGTCTTGAGGTTCAAAGCGAATATCTAAAGGTTTAAATTGAATCACTAATTCCTGCAATAGCGCATTTAAATCAGTATCTTGCGGAACCTCATCAGAGCCATCTCGCATATACGAAATGAACTGATTCAGAATTGCATCCATATCTTCAACATCGTAAATCAGACCTTCTTTTAGGAAGTCATCATCAGGCATCATTTCTGCGCTGAGTCGAATACGGGTCAGCGGAGTACGCAAATCGTGGGAAATACCGGCCAACATGATGCGGCGATCACGTTCAGTTTGTTCCAGCGTGTAGACCATGTGGTTAAAGGCTTGGTTTACTTCACGGATTTCTTGTGGCCCATGGTTGGTTTCTAAATAAGGTGCAGTGCCGTGTTTACTATAGTTGTTTGCCGCATCTTGTAAACGTTTTAGTGGACGGTTGAGCTGACGAACCAAGGTTAAGATAATGATGCCAGCAATCAGCGGAATACCCAATAACCAGCCTAAAATCAGCTCTGCGCTATAGTTGGCATAGGTTTTTAAAGGCTCGCGAACCCAGTTGCCATTCATTTCTGGAGTTTGAATCCAGATGCGTGGGTCAGGTTTAAATTGGAAATACACGGTCGCATTATCAATGCGCATTTCTTTGGCCAGTTTCTTTTCAATTTGATTGGTAAAGAACTCTGCAATGACTTTGTCTTTGACATTGGGGAATTCTTTCGGATCGGTCACATATTCGATCCCGACACGGTTGCGCATCCAGTCGTCGACATCCACTTCGGCATTGTTATGAAAAATCCGTAAATCAGGATTGTTAATGATTTCAAGCTCGACCGCGAGGTAACGAGCATGTTGTTGAATTTCGGGTAAATAGAGTGTGCGCCAAAAGAACCATAAGGACATAAACAGGCTAAAAAACACCACAAATAAGACCAATACGGTGGTCCGCATGGCTGCAGAGCGGGGTTTGATTTTATCGAGGAAGCGTTCCCAAGGTGTCCGTTTTTTTTCGGAGTAGGTAACGTAGTCGGTAAATTCCTGTGGGTCGATGGGTTCGAGTTTCACGCTATATCCCTAGAGTAAATTTTAGAGTGTGAGATCAATTAACCCTGTTGGATACGCGTTCAGGTCATACGCAACTGTTCGAGGCAGGAAGCATGGAATAGATTATGTTTCTGCGATGATTCTGATATGAAGCAGAAATGAGACGAGTTTTGCGTATGACAATGGTTTTGCTTACTTTTGCCGAAACAAAAGTAAGGCGAACCGCAGGTTATTGGATAAATTTAATGTTCAATGAAAAGACTCCGCCTAATGAACGGCGGAATTTTTTATTACTATTTATTTGGATTATTCAGCACCATCTGGAACAAAGACATAACCCACGCCCCAAACGGTTTGGATATAGCGTGCACGTGCTGGGTTTTCTTCAACCAAACGACGCAGGCGAGAAACCTGAACGTCAATTGAACGCTCCATAGCACCCCATTCACGACCACGAGCAAGATTCATTAACTTGTCGCGTGTCAGTGGTTCACGAGGATGTTGAACTAATGCTTTAAGTACGGCAAATTCACCCGTTGTTAATGTGACGACTTGACCTTCACGGGTTAATGTACGAGTAGACAGGTCGAGTGACCACGGACCAAAAGACACCACTTCCATTTGTTGGCTTGGTGCGCCCGGAACTTCACGCACTTGACGACGTAATACGGCACGAATACGTGCCAAAAGCTCATTCGGGTTGAATGGTTTTGGTAAATAGTCATCTGCACCGGCTTCAAGTCCAGCAATACGGTCTGAATCACTACCACGAGCGGTCAGCATAATGATTGGGGTATCGATGCTAGATTGGCGCAGACGGCGACAAATACTCAAGCCATCTTCAACAGGTAACATAAAGTCGAGCACAATCAGGGAAAAGAGTTCCCGCTGCAACAGACGATCCATCTGAGTCGCATCATGTGCGGTTTTGACCACAAAACCTTTATCTTCTAGGAAGCGTTGTAAGAGGGTGCGTAGACGCACATCATCATCGACAACCAGAATGCGTTCGACTCGGTCGGTTTCGGCTTGTACGGCATCTGTTTTTTCAGCAGGTACAACTAAACTCATGACGTGCTCCTTATTCTTTATTGTCATCGTAAACAAAAAGTCGATTTCACTTGAGTATACGATTCATTTATATAAATTTACTATGCTCTAAAGCAACAAATATTGCAGTTAAAATCAAGACATAGATACCAAATGTATACATGTTGTTCGAATCAGTTTGCTTATCTAAGTCTCGCTAATTTGCTGTTTCATAGTCAGTTTCGTAAAAAAATGTGTATTTGAGATGAACTGGCATTAAAAACCACGAATAAATTTATAAAAACAATTGTGGATTTTATGGTCTTGGTCTTTATAATCATGGCTTTTAGAACTTATCCTTGCAGGGATCTAATACGATGACTGACTTAGTTCAGCAGTTGGCAAAAGAAATTGCCGTACGTCCAAATCAAATTGAAGCTGCCATCAAGCTCATTGATGAAGGTGCCAGTGTTCCATTTATCGCACGTTACCGTAAAGAAGTGACGCAAGGTCTGGACGATACTCAATTACGTCAGCTCGATACACGTCTGACTTACCTGCGTGATTTATTTGAGCGCCGTGAAAAGGTAATCGAATCTCTAAAAGAACAAAACAAGTTATCTGATGACTTACTTGCTCGCGTGAATGCAGCAGAAACGAAAAATGCTTTAGAAGAGATTTACGCACCGTACCGTCCAAAACGTACCAGTAAATCATTTAAAGCCAAAGAAGCGGGTTTAGGCCCAATCGCTGAAAAAATCTTTAATGAAGCGATCGATCCTACGGAAGCTTTGGCAGGCTTTAGCCATGAAGATTATGCAGATGTTGAAAGTCAACTTGATGCGATTCAACACATTTTAATTGATGAATGGGCACAAAATATTGCATTAACCACTGAGCTAAAAGCGACATTTGCGAAAACTGCAGTGTTGAAAAGTTTAGTTGCAAGCGATGAGAAAAAAGAAGTCGGTAAAAAATTCCGTGATTACTTTGATTTCTCTGAAAGCTTAAATAAAGTCCCTTCACACCGTTTATTGGCGATGCTCCGTGGCCGTCAAGAAAATGTCTTGGGCTTAAAAGTCGATGGTGAAGATGATGCACCATTGGCTCGTATTGATACTGAATACAATTTAGAAACAGCACAACCACAAGCGCGTGCAGATTTCTTAAAACAAACTGCAAAATTGTTCTGGCTCGGTAAAGTTCGTCCTGCGATTGAACATTCATTATTGACTGAAAAACGTTTGGCTGCTGAAGCTGAAGCGATGGATGTCTTTGCTGAAAACCTACGTCATTTATTACTTTCTGCTCCTGCAGGCGCACGTTGCACATTGGGTGTAGACCCAGGCATCCGTACGGGTGTGAAATTGGCTGTTGTGAATGCATCAGGTGATGTCCTTGCACATAGCACGATTTACCCATTTGCTCCGAAAGAAGACAAAGCTGGATCAGTGGCTGAACTTGCACGTCTATGCCGTGAGTTTAATGTTGAACTGATTGCCATTGGTAACGGTACTGCAAGCCGTGAAACTGAAGCTGTTGTAGCTGAAATGATGGCAGCAAATACAGACTTGAACTTGATTCGTGTGTCGGTATCTGAAGCAGGCGCGTCGGTTTACTCAGCATCTGAATTGGCGTCAAATGAATTGCCAGATTTAGATGTATCGATCCGCGGTGCTGTATCGATTGCACGTCGTTTACAAGATCCATTGGCTGAACTTGTGAAGATTGATCCTAAATCGATTGGTGTGGGTCAATACCAACATGATGTGAACCAAACCGGTTTGGCAAAAACGCTAGAAGCGGTTGTGGAAGACTGTGTGAACTCAGTAGGTGTTGATGTCAACACAGCATCATCTGCTATTTTGGGTTATATCGCGGGTCTAAATAAATCGATTGCACAGCAAATCGTTGAATTCCGCAAAGAAAATGGTCGTTTTGATAACCGTCAAAGTTTGAAGAAAGTACCTCGTTTAGGCGAACGTACCTTTGAACAAGCAGCAGGTTTCTTACGTATTCAAGATGGTTCTGAACCATTGGATGCATCTGCAGTTCACCCAGAGTCATATGACTTGGTGGCAAAAATTGTGGAAGCAAAAGCGACGACTGTAAAAGATATTATTGGTAATACTGAAATTATCCGTCAGATCGATGCAGCAGCATTTGTAAATGACCAATTTGGTTTACCGACAATTCAAGACGTTTTATCTGAACTTGAAAAACCAGGCCGTGACCCACGTCCAGAGTTCCGCACGGCTAAATTCCGTGAAGACATCACAGAAGTGGCGCAGTTGACTGAAGGTTTACAGCTTGAAGGTGTGGTTACGAATGTGACGAACTTCGGTGCATTCGTGGATGTGGGTGTACACCAAGACGGTTTAGTGCATATTTCTGAACTTGCAAATGAATTTGTTGCAGATCCGCACAAAGTCGTGAAACCAGGTCAAATTGTTCAAGTTCGTGTCTTGAATGTCGATGTTGAACGTAACCGTGTCAACTTGTCTATGCGTGCAGAAGGTGCTGCTGCAGCGAAACCACAACGTCAACCACGTCGTGACAATGCCCAGCAAGAACAACGTGGTGAGCGTAAGCCACATGCGAAACGTCCACAGCATGCCCGTCCGCAAGGCGACCGCCCACAAGGTCATAAAAAACCTCAAGCAGCGAAACCACAAGAAAATAAAATTGGTGGTTTAGGTGCGTTGTTATTACAAGCAGGGATTAAAGGTTCGAAGTAATCTTTAACTGTTAAAAAAACCTCCCATATGGGAGGTTTTTTTATATAAGATTAAAACAATCAAAGCTTAAATAAACTTAGAAGATCATGATGTTACGTAGTTATTATCAGGGTTCAGTGCAACAATTCATACATACAAATGAACAAGAAATTATGGGGGCTTTGGCACTACAGCATGAATTTGCATTGGAAGATTTACAAAAGAACGCTTGGTTAAAACAAATTGAGATTTTAAAACAACAGTTGGATTTTTTAGATGAGGGAGAAATCTTTTTTGAATTCTCTATTCCACGGATGGGTAAGCGCGTAGATAACATTCTTTTGATACGTAATTTAATTTTTGTTATTGAATTTAAAGTAGGTGAAAAGAGTTACCCACAATATGCTAAGACTCAGGTCATAGATTATTGTTTGGATTTGTTGAATTTTCATGAAGGTAGTCATCAGCAAAAGGTCATACCACTTTTAATTTCAACCCAAGCTCAAAGTTGTGAACAGTCATGGTCAGCGGTATCCACTTATCAAGATACTTTATGCTGTAACACCCATAATTTACGGATTGTAATCGAACAAGCGCTTTATCAATTTGCAGGTCTTACGCAACTTAATATCAAACAGTGGGTTGAGTCTCGATATAAACCAACACCCACAATTATTGAAGCAGCTCAGGCGTTATATCAAGGTCATACAGTGGATGAAATTTCTAGAAGTGATGCCGGTGCAAAAAATTTAGCGATCACTTCGAAAAAAATCGAACAAATTATTGAAGATGCAAAATTAACAAATAAAAAAACGATTTGTTTTTTAACGGGTGTACCTGGTGCAGGAAAGACATTGGCCGGTCTTAATATTGCGAACCAGCGTTTAAAAACAAATGAACAAGAACATTCTGTATTTTTATCTGGGAATGGTCCTTTAGTTGATGTTTTACGTGAAGCATTGGTTCGAAATACCGTGGAACTTGCTAAGCAACAAACAGAAAAAAAGACGCGATCTGAGGCAGAACGTGAAGCCAAAGCCTTTATACAAAATATTCATCATTTTAGAGATCATTATTTGAAATCAAATGAGGTGCCAATCGAAAAAGTCGTTATTTTTGATGAAGCTCAAAGGGCCTGGCAAAAGGATCAGGTTTCAAACTTTATGAAACAGAAAAAAGGTATTGATAATTTTTCGATGTCTGAACCAGAGTTTCTCATTAGTGTTATGGATCGCCACGCTGATTGGTGTGTCGTTGTTTGCCTGATTGGTGGTGGGCAGGAGATTAACACTGGAGAAGCAGGTGTTTCTGAATGGCTATCAGCATTAGAACATAAATACCCGAAATGGAAGATCTACTTTTCTAACAAAATTTTGCAGGATAAAGTCTATTTAACTGATCCTAAACAACAATTCTGGGTTCAAAAAAATGGAAAAAATGAGGAAGATTTACATCTTGCTGTTTCTGTCCGGTCATTTCGCAGCGAACAAGTTTCACATTTGATTCAACATGTATTAGATGGTGATGCAAAGTCCGCGAAAGAAACTTACCATATGATGTCCCAAGATTATCCTATTCTGCTTTGTCGTGATTTTAATGTTGCTAAACAGTGGTTAAAAAGAAAGGCTAAGGGTTCAGAGCGCTTTGGGGTTATTGCTAGTTCGGGTGCCAGACGTTTAAAAGCCGAAGGTATTGATGTAAAGAATAAAATAACACCTGCAGATTGGTTTTTGAATTCAAATACAGATGTACGTTCTGCGTATTATTTGGAAGATATTGCAACTGAGTTTGATGTGCAAGGCTTGGAAATAGATTACAGTTGCGTGGCATGGGATATTAATTTTTATTTTGATCAAGATTGGCAATTTCAAGCCTTTAAAGGTAGTCGATGGCAAAATATAAGGCAAACTGAAAAGCAGAAATACCTGTTAAATGCATATCGAGTGCTACTGACTCGGGCGCGACAAGGTATGGTGTTGTATATACCATCTGTAGATGACAGTGACTGGACTCGTCCCAAGAAATATTATGATTCGACGTATAATTTTTTGAAGCAATGTGGTTTCAATACGCTATAAAAAACCTCCCATTTGGGAGGTTTTTTTATTTCTTTTAAGGCCTATCAAAGATAAATGAGCTGAATCTTAAACTTCGCAATAAAGTGTAAAAATCACACAAATCACGTATCAAAACACACTATAGAATCGTTCGATTGTCAGACAATATAAGTCACGCCATAAAGTGGTCACAAACTTTAGGTTTTACATACTTACATCTAATTATTTGATATTTATTATAAACGGTAAAATGATGACATCTAAAATTGAACGACATCGATTTCATATTCACGACTTTTTATCTGGAACAGTGGTATTTCTCGTGGCTTTACCGCTATGCCTAGGCATTGCATTGGCTTCTGGCGCACCGATTCTCTCTGGCATTATTGCCGGCATTGTCGGTGGTATTTTAGTTGGGGCACTGAGTGGCTCACATATCAGTGTTGCAGGGCCAGCAGCAGGTTTAACAGCAGTCATTTTGGTACAGCTTGAACTACTCGGCGGCAACTATGCCGCCTTTTTATTGTGTATTGTTTTTGCCGGTATCTTACAGATTGGATTTGGCATATTTAGGCTCGGTTTCTTTGCCAACTTTATTCCGAACAATGTCATATTGGGTTTATTGGCAGCTATCGGGCTGATCTTGATTGGGAGTCAAATGCCTTATCTGTTTGGCTTGAACCAATTTTCATGGTCAGTGTTGTGGCAGTCACAGCCGCTCAATTTGCAATGGGATGTGGGTGCCATTGTGATCGGTATCGGTAGCCTTGTACTGATGTTGCTTTGGGAGCAGAGCCCATGCAAAAAATGGGTTTTGCCTTCAGCCTTGGTTGCTGTCGTTCTTGCTGCACTATGTAATGCCGTGTTGGTGCTTAGTGGCTCGTCTTTTGCAGTTCATCCATCAAATCTCATCCAACTTTCTAACCTTTGGGATCAGCCACAAAATGTGATGATCTTTCCGGATTGGACCGCTTTAAATAATCCTCTGATTTATACGGGCGCTATCACTTTGGCGGTTGTGGCGTCATTAGAAACTTTATTGAATTTAGAAGCAGCAGATAAATTGGATCCGCATAAGCGCTCTTCACCCCCCAACCGAGAGTTATGGGCGCAAGGCATCGGCAATGTCGTTCGGGTGCTATAGGCGGGATGCCGCTGACGTCAGTAATTGTTCGTAGTTCGGTCAATGCCAGTGCTGGAGCTAAAAGTAAATGTTCTGCCATCTTTCATGGCGTGTTGCTCCTGTTTGCCGTGCTGTGTTTAGTGCCTTTGATGAACATGATTCCACTTTCAGCATTAGCTGCAATTTTAATCCTCACAGGTTTTAAACTGACGCATCCCAAATTGTTTAAACAGCTTTATTTAAAAGGTTGGAAACAATTTATTCCTTTTATCATTACCTTGTTGGCGATTTTACTCACAGACTTATTGCTCGGAATCTTGATTGGTTTAGCCAGTAGTGCGGCCTTTATTTTATATGCCAATTTTAATAAGGGACTGAAGGTGTATAAAGAGCATCATTTACATGGGGTGATTACACGGATTGAATTGCCTTCACAAGTCAGTTTTCTCAACCGTTCGGCATTAATATCTGCATTGGAACATATCCATCGCGGCGAACAAGTGGTGATTGATGCTACACATGTGAGTGATATGGATGCTGATATTTTCCAGCTTATTCAAGAGTACCAGCAGGAAAAGGCAGCACAGCGTAAAGTGCAAGTGCAGTTGATTGGTTTCAAGACACACTATGCCGATGCGCAGGAGGCGGCATTAGATATAGATATTAGTACAGCAGCTTTACAGCAACGTTTGAACCCAGAGGACGTGCTCGCTTTGCTTAAAGCAGGCAATAAACGTTTTGTACAAAATGAGCGTTTGCAACGAGATATCTATCGGCAACTGCGGGTGACCGCTGAAGAAGGGCAGCATCCGATTGCGGCAGTGTTAGGTTGTATGGATTCTCGTGCGCCGACTGAAATGATCTTTGATGTTGGAATTGGCGATTTATTTAGTTTACGCATTGCGGGGAATGTCGCGGGACAAAAAGTTTTGGGATCATTGGAATTTGCCTGCGAAGCCAAAGGTGCCAAAGTGATCGTGGTGCTTGGTCATACGGACTGTGGTGCGGTTAGCAGTGCTTGTCAGTTGCATTTAGCTGGTCAATCGATTCAGAGCCTGACGCGTATGCCACATATTCAATATGTGCTGGGGCCACTCAATGAGTCTGTATCGCGTGTTGCCGAATTGATGCAACCACAAACGCTGAGTCCGGCATTTTTAGAGCAAGTGACGCAAATGAATGTGCATTACAACATCCGCTATATTTTGCAAAATAGTGAAGTGCTACAGCAGTTGGTGCAAGAAGGTAAAGTGGCGATTGTTGGTGCAGTGTATGATGTAAAAACTGGACGGGTTAATTTCTTCGGATAAATAAAATCCGATGACATAAAAAAGGATCATCATGAACACATGATGATCCTTTTTATTGAACTAAAATACATTAGCGAATCATCGGTACGATCCAACTGGTAATGATCAGCAAAATACCGAAGTGTCCCAATTTACGGGTGACATATACCAATTTAGACGGTTTTTGTTCCAATTGTTTCGCATAGTCTTCGATACTAATGCCTTGTTTTGCATTACTAGTAAATAAAAATACCGCCAAATCGATACAAATTAAAATGGTACCGACATCTGCCACTACTTCCATTAAATCGTATTGGCCGCTGATCAAGGCGGTTGACACTTGATAAACAAGGAAAAGTGCAAAAGCGATGCAGGCATACTGCAAAACAGTTAAAAATATCCGCATAAATCTATACTAAATAAGCTCAAAATTCTGAAACAGGATTATAGCGTCCCTCGCAAGAGATTACTGTAACGCTTAGAGTGCTTGCATGACTGCTGGGAAATGTTGCTTCTCAACCATTTCCAAAAACTCATCGCCCATACGCTGACTTTCAGCCACGCATTGGTTCCACATTTTAATCCGTTGTTGGTTGTCTAAACCTTTGAGGGTAAAATCTTTGCGGTCAGGCAGTCGGCCAAGCGGCAAGCTTGCAAGGTATTCTTGTGAAGGTGATAGTAACAAGGTACGCGCTTGATTGTCTGGATTAGCCTGACGTTTAAATAATTTATCAAACCAACCGGGGGTGATGCTATCTGTGAAATGTGGATATAGTACGATGCCTTGACTTTGGAAGGGCAGGTCAATGTGATAGTCGATTAGGCCGCCATCGCGGTAACTGCCTTGTGGTGCATCAGGGATATCACGGATCGCGGCCATAACACCAGGAATAGATGCAGATGCCATAAGCCACGGCATAACACTATTTTGAGTCAATGCATGGTAATGCGTGGTAAAGCCATCATCCGCCACGGTAAATTGATGACCTGACACAGGCTGACTAATTACACGCTGCATGAAATAACGACTGTGTTTACGTGCGAGCGCTGTCGTTCCCACGATTCCTGCGACAGAGGCTAATAGCGGCAGAGCTTTATCACTTTGGAAAATATGCTGAGCTTTGACTGAAAGCACAGTGAGGTGATAATCCGGGTGATTAACCAGTGCCGCTTCTTGACCTTGAATCAAATCGATCAGCATGCCACGACACACATCGCTGACTTCTTGACGGCTCATCTTTTTATGAAAGCTCAGATTGGTATACAGCTCAGAGAGGCGTTTCGTCCCTTCAATGGCTCCCCAAGCAGCAATACTGGCAAAGCGCCAACTGCCAATCGATGAACCAATTAAAGTACGCTTTTGTTGCGCGCGTGGCAAAAAGTCAGCAAAAATCGCCTGATCTAAACCTTGAATACCAATGCCTTTCGGACCACCCGCAGCACCGGGCAGGATATCCACTTGAGCAGCGTTTAAACCCTCTTGTTCAATCAGTTGGCGGGCTAAATGGCCAGCACGGATATTGAGCGCAGGCGGTCTTTTTTGCAAAATTTGAGTCATGGTAGTCGCTTAAAATACAGTCGTAGAATTATTCTAATGCGTTTTTGCACAGACCCAATGGCTGAAACTTCCGACAAATGACTTCTCAGTCATATCAGGGCGTCTCTCAGGAATGCTGTAATAGTTGTTCGTTATGCCGATGCAATTGAAACAAACTGAGGCAGACGATTGC
This sequence comes from Acinetobacter sp. YH12098, assembly GCF_013419235.1. NCBI lineage: Bacteria > Pseudomonadati > Pseudomonadota > Gammaproteobacteria > Moraxellales > Moraxellaceae > Acinetobacter > Acinetobacter sp. YH12098. Next base: position 38,070 of record NZ_VPAO01000005.1, on the reverse strand, counting down.
CCATGTCGCCATTGGAAAGACCGCCCAAGCAAATAGGTTAATGATAAAAATCACGGCCCCAGCTAATAACCAATAATTTAACCCCGCCATCAGCTTTTGCTGTGGCAAACAAAGTAGGAATAAACAGGGAAGTGCATTAAAGAGAATGATCCACCAAAATGTAGCGCTATGCTGCATCCGATACAGGGTGGTGTTGGCTGGCGGTTGCCAGTTTAGAAAAGGCATGTGCATATTTAATTGAACCAACACATCGAGCAGGGTCGAAAAACTATACAGCAAGGCCGTTGCACATGCTCGGAGAGGGTTTCGACCATACAGTACCCCTAAATAACTGTATGACATGGCGTTCAGCCTTATTTAAATTTTTGAATTTTTTGTTTTTATGGCTTTAAGCCTTTTATTGTCAAAAGGCTTAAAGGAGCTATGGATACATCAAGATCATTTAAACACAGATTATTTAAACACACGCCAAATGGCAAGTAAGCTTGAAAGTGCAATTAATACGATGGAAACATACCATGGCGCAATTATCGCGATGGAGAGGAAGATGGCCATAATACTGCCAAAAACCCAACTACGTTTTTGCTGATGTTCCATTTGCAGGCGCATGCTTTGCAGTTCATTCAGTTGTTTGGCATGCCAAGCCGACTGATTTTTTAAACCATTCAGGCTGTCGATCATCAGCGTTGGTAAATCTTGCGCACCTAAAAGTAAGTCTGGAATTTTTTGCCCGAGTTCTTTTAAGTTTTTCTGCGGATTCATTTGCGCTTTAATCCAATCGGTGAGGATTGGTTTTGCCAAACTCCAAATATCCAATTCAGGATAGAGATCAGTTCCTAAACCTTCAACATGGACCAAGGTCTTGAGCAGCAACATCAGTTGTGGCGGAATCTCTAAATGGAAACGACGCGCAATATCCATCACTTGAATCAGGATGCCGGCGAAGTCCAATTCATGCATTGGTTTAGAGACCATTGGGCCAACGGTACGACGCATTTCACGTGCTAAGGCATCTTGATCTGTACCCGGTGGAATCCAACCCGCTTGATGCACGATTTGAATCAGTTGCATAAAGTCGCTGTTCATAACCGCAAGCAGCATGCGTGCTACGGTCATTTGGTCGTGCTTTGAAAGCTCACCCATAATCGCGCAGTCCAAGGCAATAAAGCGTGGATTGCTTGGATTAATGGTTTCGACGAAGACATTCCCCGGATGCATGTCTGCATGGAAGAAGTTGTCGCGGAACACTTGGGTAAAGAAAATGGTGAGCCCTTTTTCGGCTAAATCTTTACGATCCATGCCCAAGCGATCAAAGGTCGCAATATCTGAAATTGGTACACCCGTAATACGCTCTTCGACCATGACATCACGGCTGTCCATATAGACTTCAGGCACGTACATCATGCTTGAACCGGTGAAGTAATGACGCATACGACGCGTGTTATCCGCTTCTAAAGTCAAATCCAATTCATTGAGAATAATTTGACGGTAGTCTTGAATAATTTCAGATAGATGCAGGGCACGAGCGGCTTCTAGGCGTTTTTCAAGGAACTGACCAAGCCACTCTAATATTTCAAAATCATGCAGAATTTGATTGCGAATATTCGGGCGAGCCACTTTCACTACGACTTCGCGACCATCATGCAGTGCAGCAGTATGCACTTGTGCGATAGATGCTGCGGCTAAAGGTTGCTCGTCAAAGCGTGCAAATAAGGTATTAACATCGGCTTTGAGTGATTCCTGAATGCGCATTTTGGCAACGTCATTTGAAAAAGGTTTTACACGGTCTTGTAAAAGCACCAATTGCTGTAAAACTTCAGGTGGAATCAAGTCACGACGGGTAGACAGTAATTGACCGAGTTTAATGGCCAAAGGTCCCATATCTTCTAAAGCTTGTTTTAGCTTCAGTGGATTTTTACGTTCTTTGCTTAAACGTGCTGCAGGATGTATACGAATGAGGGAAATAATATGACGGGCTTTTTCCGGTAATTCTTCCGCAGGAAACAACGTGTCGAGTCTATAGTGCGCAGCAATGCGCCAAAGGTCGAGTAAACGTGAAACGTGCGGAATCATATATGCAATTACCTAGTCTTAAGTGTTGTCTTGTAATGAGTCAATTTGGCTGTGCAGCTGCTGAATTTTTGCTTCTGCACGGTCCAGATTTTGATTCAAAATTCGGGTGTCTTGATTCAGGTCATCCATTTGCCAGCGTGGGGCAAGCAAGCCTGAATCTTCTTTTAACGCGTCTTCAGCAAAGAACAAATGGCTTTGTAAAGTACGTTTGAGATGTTTGGGTGCAAGTTGTAACTTACCAATTTCATGCGCAAGGCTTGGACCAATCCAAGGGCTTAGATGCGAAGCTAAATCAGGCTCAGCTTGCTGCATAATGCGCTGGATATCCTGCAATAAGTGATAATCACCTTGCAATGGAATATTGCCGACATCTTCAGCCAACAGCAGTTTGAGGAGCTCGACGACCGTTTTGACATGTAAGGTCGCCGTTGCTTCAGTTATGTTTGACTGCTGCTCGAAAGGGCGTTGCTCAAAGATGGATGCGGTTTCAGTATGTCCTGTTGGCGTCGGTTCTAAGCGAACTTTCTGATCGTCAAAAAACACATCCACCGACAACTGTGGTGAGTCGATCACCACACGAAGCATTTTGCCTTGCAATTCATTCAGTTGGATGCGGGTAATCGCATCCAAATCAATGACATGATGAATTAAGCGTTCAACTGCACCAAGTGCGAGAATCGACCACATAGTTCAGCCTGCAGTATTAAAGTTTGAAACCACGGTGTACAGCCACGATACCACCCGTTAAGTTGTGGTAATCACAGTTTTGGAAGCCCGCATTTTCCATCATACCTTTAAGAGTACGTTGGTCTGGGTGCATACGAATTGATTCTGCAAGGTATTTATAGCTTTCAGAGTCATTCGCTACGATTTTACCCATGATCGGTAATGCAGTGAATGAGTACAAGTCATACAGTTTTGAGAAAGGTTCAAATACCGGTTTAGAGAATTCTAAAATCAGTAAACGACCACCTGGCTTAAGTACGCGGTACATGGCAGCTAGTGCAGCATCTTTGTCAGTCACGTTGCGTAGACCAAATGAAATGGTCAATAGGTCAAAACTGTTGTCTGCAAAAGGTTCTAAAGTTTCAGCATTGGCCAAAACGAAATCGACATTGGTACAACCAGCATCAATGAGGCGGTCACGACCGACATTGAGCATCGATTCATTAATGTCTGAAAGCACCACATGACCTGTCGGGCCAACTTCACGGCTAAATACTTTGGCAAGGTCACCAGTACCGCCTGCAATATCTAGGACGTGCTGACCGCGACGTACACCAGACATGTTAATGGCAAAACGTTTCCATAGACGGTGAATACCAAATGACATTAAGTCATTCATGATGTCGTATTTTGCAGCCACTGAGTGGAAAACTTCCGCTACTTTTTGTGCTTTATCTTCGCTGCTCACGGTTTGATAACCAAAGTGCGTGGTTGCCCCAACGTTACCAGTATTCGCGCCACGTGGCAGATTATATTTGGGTACTGAACCTGTCACAGGTGTGTCGGTCAGACGTTGTTCTAAAGATTGTTGCTGACCTTGCGCTGTCCCTTGTGGTAAAGGCTCAGTTAAGAATGGACTCACTTTGTCTGTATTTTGTGCCGACTCAGGTGTAGGGGCAGGCGTTTGATTCTCGTTAGACATTAGAGTCACTCCTAACTTATAAATAGGGTTAATGTTGCTTTGCAAGCATGATGACAGATTCTCTGTTGTTATACAGCAGTCATTTGCATTTGTTGTGAATAATATACAGAAAAAATAAGGGTCTGCTGTAATTGCTTTGCAAATCCCCTATAAAAAATCTGAATTCAGTCTTGCAAGCCCAGTTTGTTTTATATCAAACATGGGCTTTGTGGGATGTGAGTTTTGTTAAGCCGCAGGCTGAAACGGGTTCGGGTCACCGGCATGTACACGGTCAACGATTTGGCGTTCTACAGCGGTAAATTCGCGGACAAATTTTTCTGCTGACTTGAGCGGTTTCATCGCCAAGAAGCCATCTTGCATAAAGTCGTACATCACTTCGAAGTTGTATTTGTTTGCTGCGCCCTTACACATTTTAAAGGCGGTATAGACCATAAACGAGCGCATATATTTATCTAAATTACGACCTAAATCGTCTAACAGTTGCAGTTGCAACATGCGGTCTTTGCCCTGATCGAGCTTGAGATAGGTCTGGCGCATCATTTCATCGGTCAGGGTTGGGTTGGTTGGATAATCTTGTAGTAATTGCATGGCCACTTGCTCATCAAGCTGTACGGCCAATATCGCAAGTTGTACGCCCGAAGTGCCGGTCTTAATGGCATTGTCTGGAATCAATTTTTCTGCTTTATGCGCATAGCGAGTGAGACGTGCAATTTGTGCTGCTAATGCATCGAAATCAGGACCGCCGTATAAACGGTTAATAAAATATTCAGACATCAGCACATTCTGTTTTTCAGCAAATTGTACGGCATGTGTGCGTTGCATACGCTGTTTTTGCCACTGCTGGACATCTTGTAAACGCTGTAAAATTTCTGGCTTTTTGTGGTAGTTCAACTGGTAATACAGTTCAAGTAAATCATCTAATACTGCAAGTTTGGACATTGAGTGTCTCAATTATTTTTTAGATGTTTGAATCTTAGTGGGTGTTGGAGCTTAGGGCTATGACAAAGTGACGAAATTACAGGTCAATCTGAGTCAGTTTGTTGCAGAAATGGTCATATTTTGCATTTCAGCATATACATGAAAGCATTGTTGTGTGATGAACGGCATGGTTATACTCAAAACAGAATAAAACCAAGGGTCTGCCATGAGCTTAAAAGAAACAGAATTTCAATTGATGGATGAAGAACAACTCTCGGTTGAGCTAATTGAAGCGCAATATCAACTGAAAAATACCAGCCGTCAGCCTAATGCCAAAAGCGTGTTGATTTTAGTCAGCGGAATAGAGCTTGCGGGTAAGGGGGAGGCCGTCAAACAGCTCCGCGAATGGGTTGATCCACGTTACTTAAGGGTGAAAGCGGATGCCCCGATCATGTTTAATCAAAAACAAACCTTTTGGCAGTCTTATGCACGGTTTATTCCTGCCGAAGGGCAAATTATGGTGATGTTTGGAAACTGGTACAGTGATTTGCTCAGTACCGCTATGCATGTGTCAAAGCCTTTGGATGAAACCTTATTTGATGAATATGTCGAGAACATGCGAGCCTATGAACAAGACCTAAAAAATAATCATGTCGATGTGATTAAAGTCTGGTTCGATTTATCGTGGAAATCCTTACAAAAACGTTTGGATGAAATGGACCCGAGTGAAGCGCGTTGGCATAAATTGCATGGTTTAGATTGGCGCAATAAAAAGCAATATGACAACCTACAACGTTTACGTCAGCGTTTTAGCCATGACTGGGTCATCATCGACTGTGAAGATGAGCAAGTCCGTGATCAACAATTTGCACAGCATATTTTACGGACCTTAAAACATTGTCCAACACATGAAACCACGGCGGTGGGGCGCTGGAAACAAGCCAAAACCCCACAGGCGTTATTGGAACCCAGCACTGCCGTCGCTGATGAAGCTGATTATAAAAAAGAATTAAAAAAATTAAGCCGTAAGGTGGCTGAAGCTTTACGTTTTGATTCACGCAACGTGGTGATCGTGTTTGAAGGGATGGATGCCGCAGGGAAAGGCGGAGCAATTAAACGTATTGTTAAAAAGTTAGACCCACGCGAATATGAAATTCATACCATAGCAGCACCTGAAAAATATGAACTACGCCGTCCTTACTTATGGCGCTTTTGGAATAAAATTGTCCCTGAAGAGAAAATCACGATTTTTGATCGCAGTTGGTATGGTCGTGTTTTGGTTGAGCGGATTGAAGGATTTGCTAACACCGTTGAATGGCAGAGGGCATACGATGAAATTAATCGCTTTGAAAAGGACCTATATGACAGTCAAACGGTTGTCATCAAGTTCTGGTTAGCCATAGATAAGGATGAGCAAGCTGCGCGGTTTAAAGCCCGCGAAGAAACCGCACATAAACGATTTAAAATTACTCCAGATGACTGGCGGAATCGTGACCGTTGGGATGACTATCTCAAAGCTGCCGCAGATATGTTGCAACGTACGGATACAGAATATGCGCCGTGGCATGTGATCGCTACCAATGACAAACATAGTGCGCGCTTACAGGTATTAGAGACGATCTTAGCGCAATTGAAAGCAGATTGATTTTATGAAAAAAGCCACGCAATTCGTGGCTTTTTTCTTCATTTTCAAAACTCGCTCATTTTCAGATTTACTTCATCTTTAGATCTATGGTTTAAATCACTTTGATTCTTAAATCTTGTTGATGCGCTAGACATCGTTTCGTTAACCATTGTTAGGCGTTGGAACAGGTTGGTTCGGAAATTTCTGTTGAATACGCTTCGCCAATTGGTAGCTTTCTTCTACATGGGTTTCAGCGACTTTTTTCATCACAATATAACCCAAACTGGCTGCCACCAATTGTCCACCTAGTGGAATAAATTTGGTCACTTGTTTGGTAATATATTTTGCTGCAATGTTATTTAGCGATTTTTTCATGGCGGTTCGTGCAACCACTAAACCAGAAAATTCGACACCACGTTTACGCAGTTCTGTCCAATGAATTTGTTTGGTTTTCGGATCAAACACACTAATTTGATCTGGCGCTAAACCAAAACGCGCATTAATTTCTGGAATGAGCTGTGACAAAATTCCGACGTCAATCACCACATCCAAAAATGGCACAGGAATAATGGCTGCACCTGCTGAAAAATAAGCACGTTTTTTCACAAGCTCTAAGCATTCAGCGCGAATAATTTCCAGATTTAAGTTAGGGTCGATGGAATCAGGAATGTTATCAATTTTCATAAGCAGATACCCTTGATACTGGATTGGTTTTTTTCTCATAAAGTATCATTAAGATACTTGTTTAAAAGCATTTTTTGCAATCTATTCTCTTGTCAAAGTCGCATAGACAGCCCAAGATGTATAGTAAATAATCATTGTTGTTTTGTAGTAGTTGGTCACTCAGGCTGTAAAGGTAATCCATGGCAATACATGTAATTCAGAGTCAAAGAATCGAAGTTTTGGTGGATTGTCTAATCAAAAAATTAAAATCAAATCAGTCGACTAATGCATTATCTGTCTTGCAAGAACGGCATATCGTGGTACCCGATCAAGCCATTGCAGCATGGTTAGAAAAACAAGTTGCTGAAAAAATCAGTATTAGTGCCAATATTAAGTATCATCGTAAAATTTTAGGGTTGCAGTGGAAAGCCTACGATTGGGCCTTGCCGAACAAACAAGACCGAGAGCGAATTAAAGGTATCAACATGCCGCCATTGATTATGCAATGGCGTATTTATAATGCTTTAGCCGGTTTTATTGCGGCTGATAAGTTTGATGCTGCTCAGATTCCGACAGACGTGCAGCCCTTAGTTCAGCGTATTTTTGACAGCACAGCACAACTCTCAGATCGAAAAAAACGTGAGCAAAAGCGCCAAGAAATGTTGTACTGGATCGCTGCTCAAGTCACCCGGCTTTTTACCAACTACATGGCCTTTCGTGGCAGTTGTATTCATACCCCAGATGAAGGTGTTGAGCACTGGGTTTGTCCACATTGCGATACTGACTGGCTAAAAGCGTGGAGTTATAACCAGCCGTTAAATATTATGCAACTTACAGGTCTGAAACCTGAACAAGCTGATGAATATCTACCGACTCAGGCTCGACAACTGGAGCATTGGCAGCGTTGGCTGTGGCATCAAGTATTCCAAAAAGACTTTAATGACCGTCAGGAAATAGACAATAAATTTTGGTTTGCCTTGGCGCATGCTGAGCAAAATCGGCAGCAGCAATTTGATTTGGATGCTGAGGATGATGAGCGCGATGATGATGAGCGTCACCAAACCTATAACGGTTTGCCTGAACAGATTTTCGTCTTTACGACCTTAGAATTACCCCCTGCACAACTGAAATTTTTATATCGCTTGGCAGCGTATACCGAAGTGCATCTGTTGTATTTCAACCCATCGCGTGAGTATTGGGCAGACATGGTCGATCCCGTATGGAAAGATCGTTATAACTTGAAATTACAACAGCGTTATATTGAGCGAAATCCCAATGTCAGCACGGCACAAATTCAGGCCTATCTGAGTACGACCAATGCGGAATTTCGTGAATCTCAGCATTCATTACTGACGCGTTTAGGTAAACGTGCGCGGGATAACTTTGCATTATTGGTGAATATGTCTGGTGGCGAAGGTTGGGAAGATATTTTTCCAGACACCGAGCCGACAACGCTGCTCGCTCAAATTCAATATGACATCATGACCTTAGAAGAACCCGAGCAGCATCAATATGCACTCGCGGGGGCAGATGAATCGATTCAATTTCATGTCTGTCATTCTAGCCTGCGTCAGTTAGAGGTTTTACGTGAACAGTTGGTGCATTGGTTGGCCGATGGCACGGAACAAGAGCCACGCCATCCGAGTGATATCTTGGTCTTGGTGCCAAACTTAAAAGAACTGGAACCGCATATTCGGACGGTCTTTTCGACGACTCGAGGCATGGGTCGCAGTGCTGTGGATTTACCTTATATCCCAGTCAAAATTGCAGGGGTGGTCAGTCAAGATATTCAAAATGCATGGCAAGCCTTTGTTGGACGCATTGAAATTAGTCAAGGTCGTTTTACCGCAGAAGATTTTCATGATTGGCTGAATTTGAATGCGGTGCAAGAACTGTATCAGCTCGACCATGTGCAAATGGAGCGTATGATGGAACTGCTGATTCAAGCCGGTTTCCGTCGTGGTTTAGACGAACAGCACATGTTGGCTTATTTGTCCGAGCAAGACCGAGATTATCGTTATACCTTTAAATTTGCATTAGACCGTTTGGCTTTAGGGATTGCGATTCCACAACATGCCGTATTTGAGGACACGTTAAGTTTTGCAGGGGTGTTGAGTAGTGATTTTGAGTTGGTGCAAACTTTAATTCAGATCTACCGAGATATCAGTGCGCGTCGAGATTGGCTCAATCCAAATCTCAGCGCACAGACGGTCAAAGCATGGTTGCAACAATTAGACGCAGATTTGAAGCCTTTTGTGGAGGCCAGTGGTCGTGCATTTGAAACCATTCGCAGTGTAATGCGTGCGATGACGCAACGTCTGCACAATGCTCAAAGTGATAAAGTTGAGTCGCTCCCCAATAGCTTTAATTTGCCATTATCTTTGCTGCTCAAAGAAATACAACAAGGCATCGATAGCTCTGCCGATCAGATCGAACCGACAGGATCCGTGACCTTTGCGGACATGGGGAAAATCCGCCAAGTCCCATTTTCATTGGTGGTGTTGATGAACATGGATAGTGGTAAGTTTCCACGTCGTGATCAGCAAGTGCCTTTTGATTTGATGGATGTGTTTAAACCGGTATTGGGTGATCGCTCACGTTTGGAAGATGATAAAGGTGCATTTTTAGATGCCTTGTTATTTGCCCGACAGTCCTTGTGGATTTTCTATAATGGCTTTGATGTCAATGATGGTGAAAGTCGTGAGCCATCCTCCGTGATTTATGAATTTAGCCAATTCCTCGCACGGATGATTCAGCCGCAGCAATTGAACCAACCACATGATGCCATGCTGGATTTGGATGGCTTACGCATTCCACAGCAGCTCGAGCCGCTATACCATATTTATCCTTTGCAGCCATTTGACCCGATGGGTTTTCAGCAGTCGAAAAACCTACGATATAAAGATCAATGGTTTGCTGTGGCGGAACATATTTTAGATCAGTCTGGTCAACGCCAATCGTGGATTAACCGTGATTATCCTGTGCATGATGAACAAGAAGTACGGGTTTTGGATGGTCAGGAATGGATTAAAGATGTGGTGTTTCCAGCTCGTGCATATTTGAAAACGCTTGGCGTGGCCAGTGTCTATACCGGTGACCAATTACCACAGCAAGAGCCTTTATTGCTCGACCGTTTACAGCAATATCATGTCCGTGACTTATTGCAAAAGCATTATGTGCAACCTGCCTCTCGTGTCCATCAAGCTGAGGATCAGAACTCTACGACTCCAACTGAACCGGATATGGCCTTGTTCCAAGATGTACTGCCTGTGGGACATAGTCAAATAGCGACTTGGAAGCTCAGTTTGCAAGAGCAGGCACAGTTATTAGAGCGTTTGGATGGACGCCGTGTAACCGCGACCACCTTACAAAACTTACAGCTTGAACCGCATTTGATACTGAGCATCACCGTGCCTGAAGACTCTCAGAGTATGCATTGGTTAAGCTGTATGGCGTCTGGGGCAAAGCCTAAACGTCAGACGCAAACCTGGCTCGAATATCTGCTGTGGTTGAGCTATTTAGACTTAGGCGATGAGGGGGCTGCATATCGTCGTGAAGTGATTTGTAATGATAAAAGCATAGTCTGTTGTGGATTAAGCTCTGCACAAGCCAAGCTGCAGCTCAGTGAATGGGTGGCGATGTGGAAACATGCACAAAAACGTCCTGTGGTGCTGCCTGCTGCCTTAATTCGCCAAGAAAAATGCACTTGGGTGGAGAATGAAACAGGCCAGCTCATGCCAGATAATTTTGCAAAGCTTCAAGAGGAATGGCTGAAAAATCATAGTTTTGGTGGAGTGGAGTTGGAGTCGAATGAAGCCAATAGCCACCATCGTGATTGGAGCTTTATTTTACAGCAACAAGCGGCAGATGAGCTTCTGGCATTGTCCTGTCGTTATTATGCAGAACGTTTATATCATGTGATGGATACCGAGGCGGATGACGGCCTAAAAAAACTCAATGTCATCAAGCCTGAGGTGAAAAAATGAATATGCCACAGCAAACGATGAAAATGTCCACCAACCCGATTGCAGACATGAGCTTTACCGGACTGCACTGGATTGAAGCCTCGGCGGGTACAGGAAAAACCTATACGCTTTCCAGTCTGATGGTACGGATTTTTCTCGATCGCTATATGCCGAATCAGGTCATTGCCACCACTTTCACCCGTAAAGCCACAGCGGAACTCAAAGCGCGAGTTCGGCTGCGGATTGAAGAAACCCGTGACTTTATTTATGGCCTGCTCGCGGCATCTCAAGATGAGTTGGCCGAACTTCAGCAAATTTTGAGTGACCCTTTGTATCAGCAAGTGCTGAAAGATCATGGGCATCATTTAGATTATGCCTACAATCGGTTGAACGTGGTCTTACAACAATATGAAGAACTCTTTGTTGGGACCTTGGACAGCTTTAGTCAAAAGTTATTACGTGAATTTGCCTTTGAAAGCGGTCGTATTGAACAAGTGCAAATCAGTGATGATGAAGACCTACATATTGAACGGATCATTCATGATTTATTAAGAGATTGGATTCAGCAGCAGCCTGCACATTTGATTGAATATTTGATGTTGAATCATCAGTTGAAAGGCCCTGAATACTATCTTAGCGTGGTAAAGGAAAGTCTAAACTTCCCATCGGTGGATTTGCGCGTCCCTGAATTACCCGAAAATGCCTTGGCGCATTTTGAAGCGATGTGTCATCAGCTTGCGCAGATGCTGCCTGCCGCTCGTGTAGAGCTTGCAGCGTGTTTTGATGCCGAAAGTCATTATAAGAACCTTGTCGACGCTCGACGTTTTAATAAAGGGACATTCTTTGTCACTTTTAATACACGCATTCCCGAGTTTTTACAGCACTTTGAAGATTCGGGTAGCCAAGGGGTATTGACTCAGTCCGACGTGTTACAACCGACGATGAAAGCCATTCGTTCATTGTTTTATGATCCGAATAAAACTGAATTCAAGCCACGTGTATTTAAAGACAAAGTCGTTGAAGAGCAGCCAGATGTCTCAAAAGAATTTTATCAACATGCTTTTGTGCAACAACTTCGAGCGGTGCTCAATGCTTATGAACATATCAATCAAGCAGAACAATTTCTAAACTTTTATTTGGCACAGGAAGTCAAAAAGCGTTTACCTCAAGTGTTGTCCCACGCTGGCGAAACCACCTTTTCACAACAAATTAGGACCTTATCGGAAGCCTTACAGCAAAGCTCAGCAGCAGGGAAAGACAGTTTTGCCGCTCATGTTTTGGCACGATATCCGCTGATTTTAGTCGATGAATTTCAAGACACCAACCAAGATCAAGATGACATGCTATCCAGTATTTGGCGGGTCAAGGAGCGCTTACATCAGGGTTGTATGATTATGGTCGGCGACCCCAAACAGGCGATTTATGGGTTCCGTGGCGGTGACATGCTGACCTATCGTAAAGCGCGTCATGATATTCAAACCAAGGGTGGGCGTTGTTATACCTTGAACAAAAACCATCGTTCAGTCAAAAATTTGGTTGAAGTGGTGGATGCCTTGTTTCATCGGCAAATGGATTTTGGTGAGCATGTTGAATACACCCCGATTCAAGCAGGTGAGCGCGAGCATCCGCCGTTGATTGATCATGATCAAGTCAATCCACAACCGCTGCGTTGGTTGGCTTTGGATGAAACGCTAAATGAAGCAGAGCAAGTGGCTTGGCAGATTCAGTCATTACTCAACCAAGCTCAGCAAGGACATTTATATTTTCAAGACAACAATATCCAGCGAGCACTGACAGCAAACGATATTGCGGTCTTAGGGCAAAACCATTTCGACTTAGAGCAAGTGCAACAATGTTTATTGCAACTGGGTGTTCCTTGTTATAAAGCATCACGGGACAGCGTCTATAAAAGTTCCGTCGCACAAGACGTTGCCGCTTTGCTGACGGCGATTTTAAATCCTTATCAAGAAGCCAAGGTGAAACGTGCGCTGCTGAGCCGTTTATTGGGTTTTGATCTGAAACAACTGGTCGCACTCGAACAGCAGGCAGATGGGCTGAGCGAAATTATCGAAAAACTCGAACAGATCCGACAAATTTGGAATGAGCAAGGATTCCGCAGCGCGTGGAATAGCTGTATGACGGTCTTTCAGGTGTGGACGCGGTTGGTGGCTGGACAAAGTCGAGATAATGAACGCACAGTGGTGAATTTACGCCATATCGCAGAATTATTAAGTCAGCAAAGTGAACACTACACCGGTGCGCATAAGCTCTATCAATGGTTTATTCGCCAAATCAATTTAGGCATCAATAATGAAAGCACCCAAGAGCGAAAATTGACCGGGCAATTGGGGGTGCAACTGATGACGATTCATGCGTCCAAAGGCTTAGAGTTTGGTTGTGTGTTTTTATTGGGAGCAAATGCGGGCTTAAGTGAAAAAGGCAATTTGAATTTTTCCCTTAAAGACAATCAGCAAAAAAGCCTTGGGTTAGAACGTGTGATTGCCGTGAAGTCTTCGGACTTACCCGAAGATGATATTCAACAAAATGATGCGCGCAATGAAGCAGAGCACCATCGCTTGTGGTATGTGGCGTTGACCCGTGCCAGTTATCGTGTTTATGCCGTGCTACGTCATCATGAGGTCGAAAAGAAACAATTGGCAGAAGCACGCTCAGGACTGACTTTTTGGCGTGGAAGCGAACCAGATCTGTTCCAACATGCAGATAGTGTGGATGCTGATGTCTTGCGTGCAGCACCACCGATGTTGACTCAGACTCAGGTTGAATCTGTTGTATTAGAAGCGGAAGAGATACCTAACAGCCATTTTTATCCACGGGAAACCACTAGTTTTACCGCGCTCACGCGTACGGCACATAAGACACATATACAACGTGACCAACTGGCAGCGGCAATGAACGAACAGGAAGACAGTGCTGCCGATGAAGTTGAACAGCTTGAAATCGTTGAAGCAGAAACGGCAGAGAAAATAAGCTGGATTAAACGGCATTTTCCAAAGGGAACCAAGCCCGGAAGTTTCTTGCATAAATTGATGGAAAAAGTTCGATTTAGCACCCCAGAAGAGAAGTTGGCCAAAGCCATCGCATCACGTTTTCATAGTGATGTTGAGTTTGATTCGCCGCAAATGTTGCAAAACTTAATGAAACAGTTCGGGCAAACGGCAAACCCTGAGCAAGATGAAGCTGAACTGATTGAAGAAATGCGGGAATGGTACAGTCAAATTATTCATACACCATTGCATGATGGTTTTAGCTTGCATCAGTTAAACGATGGCGAATATCGTTCGGAAATGGATTTTCATTTGAGTATGGCAGATCGTGCATTGGCGATACGTAAAATACGCATGCTATTTGAAAGCCTAAAAGAGCCAGATTTACAAATACAAGATTTGAATGATGTGTTTACGGCACGCTATCTGACGGGGTCGATTGACTTGGTATATTATGATGGTCAGCGTTATCAGATTGCCGATTATAAAAGTAATTTCTTAGGCGATCAGACCGCACATTATAATCATGCCTATATTCGAGAAAGTATGAGTCATTCTAGTTACTGGTTGCAGGCGGCTTTATATTTGGTGGCCCTACATCGTTATTTGAAAGCCGTGATGAAAGACTATGACATGACGCAGCATTTGGGTGGGGCGAGTTATCTGTATCTTCGTGGTATGGATGGACAGTCCGATCGTGGAGTATATCACTGGAAGCCGGCGGATACATTCATTCAAAACCTCGATGCAATATTGAGCGAAAAGGTTGTGGCTAAAACGTGAAAAAGCACGAAAAAGATAAAAATATTCACGCTGAAACAATAAGTTGCATTGTGGATAAGTTTGAGGATAACTGTGTGGAAAATGATCAAAAAGCCTTATCAGCACAGCCTTTGCACGCGAGACAAGAAAATACTGTAGAAAAACAGGTTTTAGTTCCCCAAAATACCCAAGAAAAAGCTGATTTAGATGCGGTTTTGCCGGATTGGATTGACTATTTAATCCAACATTATTTACCCAATCAGGCCAGTCATCCTGCTGCAAATCAGTTAATTCAACAATTGATGCAAGCCGTGGAAAAAGGCGATAGTTGTATTTTGGCCGAAGATGTACAGATTCAATGTTTGGCTCAGATGGTTCAGCATGAGCAAGCTGAAAAAACACCTGTTGCGCCTTTTATTTTTGATTCACAGCGACTTTATCTTTATCGCTATTGGGCATTAGAAAATGCTTTAGCCAAGCAAGTTGCACGTTTAAAACAGCAAACAGAGCAAAATCTCAATCAAACGCAGATGCTTAATATCGAAAAGGATTTACTGACCGATCCCCATCAGATCCAAGCACTGCACATGGTGTGTCAGCACAATTTTAATATCATTACCGGTGGGCCTGGGACAGGTAAAACTTATACCTTGGCTCGGATTATTGCCGTGTTGAATGAGCAAAATCCAAATTTAAGAATTGCGATGGCAGCGCCGACAGGAAAAGCGGCGCAGCGAATGGAAGAAGCCTTACAAGCAGCGTTTAAAGATCCTGCATTGCAGCATTATTCGATTATTCACAAACATTTGAAACCCGTAACTTTGCATCGTCTATTGGGTTTAGGGACGCGCGCTATCCCGCGGTTTAATGAGCGCCAACGCTTACCCTATGACGTCATTGTGGTCGATGAAGCCTCCATGTTGGACTTAAGTTTGGCGCAGATGCTATTCGCGGCAATCCCTCAACACAGCAAGCTGATTCTCTTAGGGGATGCAGAACAGTTGGCTTCGGTCGATGTTGGCGCTGTTTTGGCCAACCTTCAGGATGTCGATGCCTTACAAGCCAACCGTACCCATTTACAGACCAGCCGCCGTTTTGTACAGGGTGCAGCCATTGGTGAGTTTGCTCGTTTTATTCAACAACAAGAACAACAGCAAACAACCACTGAAGTTCTGGCGAAATTCGAACATCAGGTGGTATCTGCATCCGAACTTCAGCCGATTCAACTGACACCGAATATGAGCGATGTGATTCAGTTGCAATATCTCCCCGACGCTACGAACAGTGCGGCACATTGGGCAAAATATTATGATCAACTGATGTATGGTTTTCAGCCCTATGTGGCATGGTTAAAACAATGGCCAGAGCAACCCGCTGAATATGCAAATTGGTCAGCCCAATTGATTCGCTATTTTGATGATTATCGGATTCTATCGGCCATTCGACATGGAAAATTAGGCTTACACGAACTCAATCAGCAGATTGAACTTCGGGTCTTAAATACCTTGGGTGTGTTGAAACAAGGGGATTGGTATGTCGGTCGTCCAGTCATGATGACCTATAACGATTATCAACTTGGACTATCAAATGGTGATATCGGGATTTGCTTAAAACGACCGATGACGGAAAAGTCGCAGTTTGAGGTTTATTTTCCAAGTTTGGATAAATGGGTGGTGGCAACACGGTTACCTAAAAGTATAGAAACCGCCTATGCCTTGACCATACATAAGTCTCAAGGTTCTGAATTTACCCATACGGCGGTAGTTTTGGAAAATCATGCTACCGAAATGATGAGTAAAGAGCTGATTTATACCGCCATCACTCGTGCCAAAAAAGTGGTGAGTTTACTTGTTGCAAAAGATGCATTGGCAAAAGCGCTTATAAAAAGAACAGCGCGAGTTAGTGGTCTGTTAGAAAAAATTAACAATCACCTACCTTTGTAAAGCCTAGGCAAAATGTACCGTATTTTGTAAGAAATGGCTTACATCGATTCAGGAGATTTGCGCATAGAGCTTTTTAGAGCTTTTTGAGAAGATGACTTCACAGAAAAAGAACTCAACACGGATGGTTGAGTAAAATCGCAAAAGTATAAGAATAACGTCAAAAGACAGCGAACTTACAGTGAAGTAAGGAAATAGGAAACTTACAGCCGCTAAGCCTTGTAGTTTTGGGAGAGACTACAGGGCTTTTTTATGTCTGGAAAATAAGAAATGCCTATACGCTGTAACAGAAAAGAAATAGAGCTTAACTGATGTACGAAAAAGCTTACATATAGATACGAAAAATACGACTTTTATCTAATAGCCGTTGTGGCAAAATCTACCACATAAGGAAGTGCAAGTTAAAACATGGAATGTTTGACATAAGGACGCGGAAAAGCGCCACATAAAACAATAAATAATAAAACAATAACTAAAAAAGAAGAAACTACAGCGCAAAAAAGCCCGAGCCTAGCTCGGGCTTTTTTTTAATCATTCCACTTTGAGTTTTGCATGCTAAACATCGAGTGGCAAAATATATCAAAAAATCAGTTTAAAATTCATTCAATGACATCGCATTCAACATGTTAGAAATATGCGGTTTTGTGTCGCATAAAGTATCGAAACATATAAAAAATTTATAATGGAATCGATGTGAAAAAAAAGGCGCTATTATCGTCATGAAAACCTGACGAAGTCGGCCATCTCTTTTTGCAATTGGGACGATTTTCCCTTAATATAATGCACTTGCTGTAGTGATGCACGGCAGTCAGCTGATTTATCAGTTGATTCGTATCAAAAGTTAACTTTATAAGCATCTCGGAGAAATCGAATG
This sequence comes from Acinetobacter sp. YH12098, assembly GCF_013419235.1. Lineage (NCBI taxonomy): Bacteria > Pseudomonadati > Pseudomonadota > Gammaproteobacteria > Moraxellales > Moraxellaceae > Acinetobacter > Acinetobacter sp. YH12098. The sequence goes on along the minus strand of NZ_VPAO01000005.1, from coordinate 20,598 downwards.
GCTTTAACAAACGCAGATCGCGCAGAGATCGTTGCAAAATTCGCTCGCGCTGAAAACGACACTGGTTCACCAGAAGTTCAAGTAGCTCTTTTAACTGCTCAAATCAATGATTTACAAGGTCACTTCAAAGAGCACAAACACGACCACCATAGCCGTCGCGGTCTTATCCGTATGGTTAACCAACGTCGTAAGCTTCTTGACTACCTTAAAGGTAAAGACGCTACTCGTTACAGCGCATTGATTGCTGCTTTAGGTTTACGTCGTTAATTCGATTTAAACTTTTATTTTCGGACTATTGCATGCTTAGTGCTGTATTACTGAAAACTAAAGTCTATCCAACCTTGGTTGGATAATGGGGAAGGGGCGTTGATTCGCTCCTTCTTTGTGTCTCAAATTAGTATTTTTAATTAATGTTTTTAATATCTAGTGAGGTCGGCTTCTAAGCTTTGTCATTTATGTTGCAGCGTTTGGGGCGTTGAGTGAATGCCAAACCTTAGGGGTCTCCACTAGAATAAAATCAGGAAAAAATAAAACATGTCGATGTTTAATATTATTCGTAAAGAATTCCAATACGGTCAGCATCAAGTTGTCCTAGAAACAGGTCGTGTTGCGCGTCAAGCGAACACTGTAATCATCACTATGGGTGGTGTACAAGTTCTTGTTGCCGTTGTTGCTCAACCAACAGCTAAAGCAGGTCAAGACTTCTTCCCATTGACTGTTAACTACCAAGAAAAACAATATGCTGCAGGTCGTATCCCGGGCGGTTACGGTAAACGTGAAGGCCGCGCGTCTGAAGCTGAAACTCTTATTTCACGCTTAATCGACCGTCCAATCCGTCCGTTGTTCCCAGAAGGTTACTACAACGAAATCCAAGTGACTGCGACTGTGATTTCTTCTGACAAAACGATGGATGCTGACATTGCTGCAATGTTAGGTACATCTGCTGCACTTGCAATTGCGGGTACGCCTTTCCGTGGTCCAATCGGTGGTGCGCGCGTTGGTTTAATCAACGGTGAATACATCCTTAACCCGAACCACGAACAGCTTAAAGAATCTGACCTTGACCTTGTGGTTGCAGGTACAGAATCTGCAGTATTGATGGTTGAATCAGAAGCGAAAGAACTTTCTGAAGACCAAATGCTTGGCGCTGTATTGTTCGGTCATGACGAAATGCAAATCGCGATCCAAGCGATTAAAGAATTTGCTGCGGCTGCTGGTGCAACAGAGTCTACTTGGACTGCACCTGCGAAAAACGAAGACCTTCGTGCAAAATTAAAAGAAGCGTTTGAAGCGAAAATCTCTGAAGCATACACAATCGCTGTTAAACACGATCGTTATGCAGCACTTGATGCGCTTCAAGCTGAAGCTGTTGCTCAATTTGTTCCAGAAGAAGACGTTGACGGTATCGCTGACGACTTAGCTGAATTATTCGAAGACCTGAAATACCGTACAGTACGTGACAACATCTTGTCAGGTAAACCACGTATTGATGGCCGTGATACTAAAACAGTTCGTGCGCTTGACGTACAAGTTGGCGTGTTAGACCGTGCTCACGGTTCTGCATTATTCACACGTGGTGAAACTCAGGCGTTGGTAACAACAACTTTGGGTAATACACGTGATGCGTTAATGGTAGATACATTAGCGGGTACGAAAACTGACAACTTCATGTTGCACTACAACTTCCCTGCATACTCTGTAGGTGAAACTGGTCGTGAATCTGGTCCTAAACGTCGTGAAATCGGTCACGGTCGTTTAGCGCGTCGTGGTGTACAAGCTGTACTTCCAGCAGCTGACCGCTTCCCGTACGTGATCCGTATCGTATCGGACATCACTGAATCTAACGGTTCATCTTCAATGGCTTCTGTATGTGGTGCTTCTCTATCACTTATGGACGCAGGTGTTCCACTTAAAGCGCCAGTTGCGGGTATCGCAATGGGTCTAGTCAAAGAAGGCGAGCGTTTCGCAGTTCTTTCTGACATCTTGGGTGACGAAGACCACCTTGGCGACATGGACTTTAAAGTAGCAGGTTCTGCAAACGGTATTACTGCACTTCAAATGGACATCAAGATCGAAGGTATTACTGAAGAGATCATGGAAGTTGCATTGAACCAAGCGTATGCAGGTCGTATGCACATCTTAAATGCAATGAACCAAGTAATTTCACGCGCTCGTCCTGAAATCTCTATGCACGCGCCTACATTCCAAGTGATCAACATCAACCCTGATAAGATCCGTGATGTGATTGGTAAAGGTGGCGCAACGATTCGTGCGATCACTGAAGAAACTAAAGCAGCAATCGATATCGAAGATAACGGTACAGTTCGCGTATTTGGTGAAACTAAAGCGGCTGCTTCTGCTGCTGTTGCGAAAATCCAAGCGCTTACTGCTGAAATCGAACCAGGTACAATCTACACTGGTAAAGTGATTCGTATCGTTGAATTTGGTGCGTTTGTAAACATCCTTCCAGGTACTGATGGCTTACTTCACATCTCTCAAATTTCTAACGAACGCATTGCGAACGTTTCAGACGTATTATCTGAAGGTCAAGAGATCAAAGTACAAGTTGCTGATGTCGACAACCGCGGTCGTATCAAATTAACCATGAAAGACATCGAACAAGCTTAATGGTTTGTTGATTCACAGGGTTTCGGCTCTGTGAATGGATTCTAAAAAGCCTTGAGTGCAGTCAGAGTATGAACTTTGACTTGCTCAAGGCTTTTTTTATGGCATCATGCAAAAAGTAAACACAATAATAAATGAGATATGCAAACCTATTATTTTTTTCAGCATCCAACAGCCGCGCATATCTATGTGCAAGACCAAGTGCAATGTGAGCATCATCCTGAACTTGAGCCTGAGTTTATTTGGATTGATTGTACCCGTGAAGATGTCGTCAACCGCCCTGAGCAATGGCAGCGTGAGATTATTCAGGCGTGTGATCTACGGGTCAATGAATATCATCTGTGGGATATTTTAAATCTAGAGCATCCGTGTGCCTTTGACACACTCGATGATTATGATTTATTAATTTTTAGAAAAATGGTCACACCCGATGACCAAATTGTTGCAGGTGCAGAAGCTCTTGAAAAGCATGAGCGGGTCTTTGGTTTGGCGACCACCCCGATCAGTTTTTTGATCACGCCCCAAGTGCTGATCACGGTGCGCGAAAAAGGCAACAAAGCCATTGAAAGTTATATCCAACGGATTGAAACTTTAATTTCTCGTCCGATTGATGAACAAAATAAACCACGAAAATTAGCCATTACACCCTTAGATTTGGCATTGCGCTTACTGAATAATATGGTAGATGGATACTTGGATTTACGTGTTCCTTTGACCCGCCGTGTCGAGTTTTGGCAGCGAGAATTGCTGCAAGGGCATCGGCGTTTTACCAAGTGGCATCAGCTGCTGCAGGAAAATATGGCTTTTCAGCAAGTGGAAAATTTGTGTGAAGAGCAAATTGAAGCCTTGCAAGAACTGCGTGATGAAGTTGTAGATAATTACCCACATTTGAAAGGCAAAAAGCGCAGTGAAAAGCAGGATATCATGCTGGTTCGGGTAGATGATTTAACCAGTCATATCGAACGCATTCAAAAACACACCACACGATTACGCAGTGCTGTGCAGGCCGCCATTGATCTGCATTTTTCAGCCGTTGCTAACCAAACCAATGAAAATATGCGGATTCTGGCGATTATTACGGCAATTTTCGCACCATTAACCTTATTAACCGGTATATACGGTATGAACTTTGAGTTTATTCCGGGACTCAAATCGCCAACCGGTTTTTGGATCATGCTCGGCATCATGCTGATGACCACGATTTTACTACTGTATTATTTTTATCGACGGCATTTGGTCGGGCGCGGTGAAAAAAGTGTGATTGATATGTTAGCACAGCAGCACGGCGATCAACACATGAATCTGTTTTGGTTTATGGATTATGAACCAATCAAACAGACGGTGAAGGGCACAGTCAAAGGTACGGTTAAAACCATGAAAGAAATTGAGAAGCTGACGAAACTCAAATAATTCGTGTCAGCTTCTCTGATGGGTGGGTTTAGTTGCTAATCATTACGAATCCATGTGGTACTACGTCCGAGTGCAGACACGCCAATATAGCCGCGCATGGTTAAACGTTTGCCATTTGCACTCAGCTTGCCTTTGCCTTTATAGACATTGCCCGAGAGGGGATCCAGCACGGTTCCATTGCTATATTGATTTGGATGTTGTGGGTCTGGTTTAAATTCTTTGATAATTTCGGAACCTATCAAAACCCATTTTTGAGTTTGCCATTACATTTTAAGCATACTTCAACCAAGGGTTTGTACGGCAATGGGCATATTGCAGTGAGTGTTCCACTATACGTCCCGTCGGCATTTTTAACGACGGTGACATCGCCGCGTGAATATCCTGTTTGGTCATCAATTGTTTTCCAAACACTGGTCATATCATTGGCATGCAACAGAGCGCTGAAACTGAGTAATGCTCCAAATAGCACATGATGTATTTGCATGATGAATCCTTTGTCATGATTTTATTGTTTTTTAAAAATCTGCAGTACAACGCGATTTGACCGATCCTTATGGTCTTAGTAATTCAATTGCGTAGCCTTGTGGGTTGTACTGCGAACGACATGCATCATGAAAAATCCCCTATACATGAATCGATATCTCAAGAGATATCATCATTTTCGTTACTTTTCAGCAAGCGATAAATTTCATCTTTTAGCTTTAATTTCTTACGCTTAATGGTCTCAATATCCGTGTTATGGTGATTGACAGGATTTAATTCCAATTGAATAATTTCACGATCTAACTCATCATGTTCTTCAAAGATCCGTGCAAAATATGGATTTTCATCACGTAACTGAGAGACCAAATCACGGTACTCAGGAAACATGTTTTTGACTTTTTTATTGCAATCTCGTGTTTTCATGGTTGTCGATCACTTCCTCTACAAGACAAACTCTACAAGAAAAGAAAAACGCCCTGCGAGGCAGAGCGTTCATGATTACATTTAATGTGAATGAAACTGTTGGTGTTTGACTTGGCGACGTAGTTGTTGAACTTCGTCAATTAAATCAAGCATCATAGCGACCGCAGTAAAACTGGCATCGAAATCTCGTTGAAGCCGATACGCACGCCGTGCGCGAGATATATCATCGCCAAAAAATTGATGAATCCTGTCTTCTGAACGGCTAGGCAGAATATCGTATTCGAGTAGTTGCAGAACCCATTCTGGACTTTGCCCACAGGCAGAGGCAAAGTGTTGTAGATCAAAACTACTTTTTTCGTCTACGATTTCAGTCTGTTTACATCCGTCACAGACAATTTCACGATAATGAATTGTTGTCATGGTGCTCTCCTTAAGACTGTCGTGGATTAAATGACGGAAAAGCTTGAGCAAAAGCCGCATATGCTTGTTGCTCTTGTTCGGTTTGTGCAGCTGGTATCTGTATATTTAAAATCAGGTAAAGGTGTCCGGGTGTTTTATTTGGTATCCCTTTGTCCTTTAATCGTAGCTGCTGACCAGTACGTGCATTTTTAGGAATTTGTAGTTCTAATGTTTTGCCATCAGGACTGGTAAATGCAATTTTTTGACCCAATGCGGCTTCCCATGGACTGATATTCAGTTGTTGGAAAATATCAACGCCTTCTACACGGGTTTGCTCAGTTTGTTTATACAAAATTTCAATGTATAAATCGCCGGCGGCTCCACCGTTATAGCCAGCTTGCCCTTGGCCGGAGAGTCGAATTTGTTGACCTGATTTCATACCTGCAGGAATCTTGACTTGCAGGGTTTTACGTTGGACTTCAGGCTCACCATGGGCGTTGAGGCTTGGAATCTGTAAGGTGATATTCTGCGTTGCACCATGAAATGCGACTTCTAAATCCACTTCTAAACTGGCGTGTTGGTCTTCACCACGGAAGCTCTTGGTTTGGCGGTTTGCACGTTGATACTGATAGTCACCGCCACCAAAGCCTTGCCCAAAACGACCAAACAAGTCTTCAAATCCACTAAAGTCCGCATGCTGACCATCACTCGTCGATTGGCGATAAAACTGAGATTGGTCAAAACCACCTTGGTTACCAGCATTAAACCCAGCAAATCTTTGAGGATGATCGAGTTCAAAATCGTATTGTTTTTTCTTTTCGGCATCACTTAAAGTGTCGTATGCAACATTAATCGCTTGCATACGCGTTTCAGCATCAGCCTCTTTACTGACGTCAGGGTGATATTTACGCGCCAATTTTCGATAGGCTTTTTTAATTTGATCTGCCGAAGCATCTCGGTCGATCCCTAAAGTTTGATAGTGATTGTCTGGCATACTCTCTGTATAAATATTGATCATGTTTAAATCAATATAGAAGGGTTCATCAAACTATCATAGGGGCAAACTGCAGCTTATTGTTTCAAAACATGACAATAAAAAAGCCTCACGAGGAGGCTTTTAAAAACACATTTAAAATTAATATTTTATCCAAGTGACACTACGACCAATCACAGATACACCAACATACCCACGTATAGTTAAATGTTTTCCTGAAGCACTAAGTCTTGCTTTGCCTTTATAGATTTTTCCACCAATCGGGTCCAGAACTTTACCGTTTTGGAATTCACGTGGATTTTTTGGATCTTGTTTAAAGTCCCAAATAAATGGCAAGCCGATAAAAGGTTTATTTTTCAATTCACCTGGGCAGTTCGAGCAGACGCCCATTTTTTCAGTGCCAGGGACATTGCGTGTGGTGACAATGATGCCTTCATAGCTTCCATCGGCTTTTTTGCGAATTTCAACGTCTGCACGCGAATATCCTGTACGGTCATCGACGGTTTTCCACTTCCCCACTAGCGGATCGGTTTCCGCAGCGATTGATAATCCTGACAAAGTGCTAAGTAGTATTCCGGCAAATAATTGTTGATATATTTTTTTCATTTCATCCCCTGAAAATTCAGAATTGTGTTTTTAGAGTAAGTTGCCTAATTTATATATAAAGCCCTACAAAATCAATGTGATGGTTTGTGATGTATTTGGCAGATTTTTTTAAAACACTGCTTTAATATGGAGTTTTTACTCTAATTTTTAAGTTAAAAAAGGCCTTTAATGATTTAAAGGCCTCGTGCTTAGTTTTTGACCCAAGTGACATTGCGTCCAATTGCAGAGCCTTCAGTACGACCATTGATGATCAAATGCTTGCCATTATTCATCAAACGAGCGCGTGCATTGTAGTGCTTGCCTGATTTGGGATCGAGCATCACTCCACCCACAAATTCATTGGGCTTTTCTGGATCAGCGCTTAAGCCGCTTAAAGTGGTTAAACCGACCATGGGTTTATTTTTCTGAGCACCGGTGCATTGCGTGCATGTCGAAACATTTGCTGTTCCGGGTACGCTTCGGCTTTGGATAATGGTGGCCGAATACAGGTCATGCTTATCTTTGCGAATCACCACATCGGCAAGGGAATATCCTGTTCGATCATCAATGGTTTTCCATGTCCCCACTAAGGGGTCAATCGCTGCAAAAGCAGAGGATAAACTGCAGATGGAGAACATGCCGAACAGGATAGAAGGGAGGAATTTAACAGCCATATAATTACCCACATTACACAAAAAGCGGATGCCTAAAACTTAAAGGCATAAAAATATTATGGGTTTAATGTAGCCTGAAATAATATGAATATTCTAGTGATTTTTTAAGAATTGGTATTTATATTTTGAGCCAAAACATGAACGAGTTGGCGCTAAATGAGGTTTATGCTGAACGTCTACGCACTAGTAAAATAGTCGGAATTCATCTCAAAGTCGATTGTTATCGGCATGATGAACTCGTCTGGAGTTGAGTTCATCATGCCAATGAAAGCCAAATGGCGACTTTAGTTGACGCGGATCCAAGATACCGTCCGGCCGAGAAGCGTGGTTCCAACATAACCTCGAAGTGTCAGGACATTGCCGCGCGCATTCAATTGCCCTTTACCTTGATAGGTATTGCCTGAAAGTGGGTCGATCACCTTGCCATCGGTGTACGCATTCTCTTTTGCATTATGTTTAAAGCCAGAGAATATCGGTAAACCAATTAAGGGTGCATTTTTGAGTTTACCTTCGCATTTTTCACAAATCGTGGTGACAGGGCGGTTGGGGATGGCATGCACTTTGGTGATTTTACCGCTATAGCTGCCGTCTTTTAATTTAGTGATTTGGACTTCAGCACGAGCATAGCCTGTTTTGTCATCTATGGTTTTCCATGTCCCGACGAGGTCTGCTGCATGTGCTGTCATTGGGCCAAAGTAGAACATGGCTAAAGGAATAGCGAGTGTTTTGAGTTTCATAATTTATCCAGTTTTTTTTACATTATTTTTCAATTAAAAATAAAGCTTTGTTGGTTTTTTTGACTTTATTTCTGGCGCGATTCTACTCGAAAAAAAATTGATCGCAAATACAGCTGATCATGTTGATGCTTTATAGTTCGAACCCATTCGACTAAGCGCAAGAAAGTAGTAGGTCTAAATTTTATCGGGACAATAAAAAAGCACCCCGAAGGATGCTTAGATTTAGGCTTTTAATCATGCAATGATTTAGCTAAGGTGTTGACCAAAAAGGGATAAAGCTTCTTCTGCCGTAAAGGTATATTTTGTATTACAGAATTGGCAGTCCATTTCAATTGGGTTTTGAAACTCTAAGGTTTCACGAACTGCAGCAACACCAATTTGTTCAAGTGCTGTCGCACAGCGTTCTTTTGAACATGTGCAGCCAAATTTTAAGGCTTCAGTTTCAGGTAGACGAACTTCTTCTTCGTTATATAAACGATATAAAATTTCATTTGCGGATAAAGACGTTAACTCTTCTGCTTTTAATGTCTCGGTCAGCATGGTTAAACGTGGCCATAGGTCTTCATCGACACGGCGTTGTTCTTCTTCGCTGTTACGAGGCAATAACTGGATCAGCAAACCACCTGAACGACTGTTGCTGCTTGCTAAGACGATGCGTGTTGGGATCTGTGCAGAGAGATCATAATATTGCATCAAGCAACCCGCTAATGTCGGTTTGTCTAAAGGTACAATCCCTTGATAACGCTCACCAAATTCAGGCTCGATATTAATGAAAAGTACTGGGTTTACCAAGGCTTTGAGTACCGTGCTGCTGTCTTCAGCGGCTTGAAAGTGCGGGTCTTCTTCATAATCTGCAAGTGCGCGAACTTCACCGAGATGATTACATTCCGCCATTGCCCATTTAAATGTGCCTGCAGCCTGAATTTGTAAGCTAATACGACCTTTAATTTTTAAGGTACTGGCCAACAAGGCAGTCGCGCTGAGCATTTCACCCAAGAGAATTTGTACAGCAGGTGCATAGTCACGCTGTGCAAGAATCGTTTGTAGAGCTTCTTCAAGATGAACCACTTCTCCACGAACAGGGCTATCTTCAATAAAAAAGCGTTGGCGTAAATCTGACATAAAATTCTCCATAACCCTGCTTTAATGGTGACGATATTGTAAAACACAAGTCATTCATTATCATCTCTTGTGACATCAATACGATGACGTTGTAAGCTGCGTTGTAAATCAACACCTGTAGGTTTTTCACGGGCTTGCGCATCGCTTTCAAACAAATGTTCCAGTTCAGCTAAAGCGTTACGATGCGTTTCATAAATCTTTTGTTCATCGGTATAGATTTGCTGCTGTTGAGTCAGCAGTTTTTCATCATAATCACGGAACAATTCGATACTTTTATAGGCATCTTCATCGCTGATGCCTAAGTCGCACAGCATGTGATAGGCCATTCCTAAAGAGGATAAATAGGTTTCACGCCAAATATGCTCAATCCCCAAATCACGCAGCAAATGCACTTGATGACGGTCACGCGCACGGACCAATAATTTTAACTGAGGGTAATTCAGGCGAATATGACGCGCCACATTCATCGAGTCTTCAATATCATCAATAGCAAGGACGAACACTTTGGCATGTTCAATGCACGCAGCGCGTAAAATATCTGGTTGTGTGGCATCGCCATAATACAGATGACCACCATAATTACGTACGAAATCGACTTTGTCTAAGTTGCTATCAATAGCGGTAAAAGACAAATGCTGTAAATGCGCCACACGAGCAATGATTTGTCCAAAACGTCCAAAGCCCGCAATAATCACAGGATTATGTTCATCCGGAATGTCGTCATATTCGGGGATGGTTTTTGGATTAAAACGTGGCAAAATTTGTGATTGTATTAACCAGTACAACATAGGGGTCAACACCATCGACAAAGTGACGATGAGGGTTAATGGCTCCAAAATGGCCTGCTGTACGACATTTTCACTTTTCGCCACGCTAAAGACCACAAAGGCAAATTCACCGCCTTGAGCCAAACAGGTTGCCAGTAAAATACTGTTGCGCCATGTATTTTTAAGATAACGCGCAATCGCGGTAAGTGACGCCATTTTGATGAGCATCAGTGCCAACGCACCACCGATAATGAACCATGGCATTTCAACAAACAACGACAGTTCCGTGGTCATTCCCACGGTCATAAAGAACAGCCCAAGTAAAAGCCCTTTAAACGGAGCAATACTGGCTTCGAGTTCATGGCGGAATTCCGAGTCTGCCAATAGCACGCCCGTCAGAAATGCTCCGAGTGTGGTACTGATGCCCAGTACATCCATCAACACCACGACACCCAGCACAATAAATAAGCCAACAGCAGTGATCAGTTCATGCGCGCCACTTTTCGCGACGAAACGGAAAAAAGGCCGCATTAAGTATCGACTAAATAAAAATAAGCCTGAAAAAGTTGCAATGATTGCAGCGAAATAGGCGATTCCGTGATGTGATGATTCTGTTCCTGCGAGCAGGGGGATGACTGCAATCAGGGGAATTGCGGCCATATCTTGAAACAGCAAAATCGAAAAGGATTGTTGCCCATAGGTGGTGTTTAATTGCTGTTTTTCACTCAGCATCTGCAAGACAAAGGCAGTAGAGGAGAGTGCCAGAGCGAAACCGATAACGATACTGGCTGCAATGCCTTGTTGTAAGGCAAAAAAACTGCCTAGCGCTAAAAGCAGACCGGTCAGACCGACTTGTAAACTGCCCATGCCGAAAATAGAACTACGCATGCTCCATAGCCGCTGTGGACGAAGTTCGAGTCCGATCAGGAACATCAGTAAGATCACGCCAAATTCAGCGAGCTCTTGGATCGCTTCGGGATCACTGGCAATGTTAAAGACATCGGGGCCGAGCAAAATACCGGTGAACAGATATCCCAATACCGTTGCAATACCAAAGCGCTTGAGCAAAGGGACAAGCAATAAGGATGCGCCAAGGAAAATTGTGATCTGTAACAGTAGTGACATTTACTCGTCCTAGAGTGGTATTTTTGGTCGAAAGTTGCAATTCAGTATGACTGATTTTTCAGACTGAATTGTACGCGTTTAACTGAGTTCCTGTGGGTCTATATCGAGGCTCAATTTCATATTTGATGGCTTGTTATGCAAGATGTTTTGCCACCAATAACGCAGATAATAATGTAAGCGCGCACGATCTGTAGACAGTAAAACCATGTGGGATTGATAACGTCCCGCTTTGCGCTCCATCGGGGCAGGAATCGGCCCCCAAATGTCAATAATTCCAGCAGAGTCCTGACGCAGCAATTGGGCATGTTGCTGTAAAAATTCAGTATTGAGTTCTTGGTTTTTGGACTCACAGCGCACCAATGCGGCATAGCGAAACGGTGGCATTTGTGCCATTTCCCGTTCTTTCATGGTTTCTTTGGCAAATTTTCGATAGTCCTCATTGACCAAAATATTCAAAAGTGGATGGTCGGGTCTTAATGTTTGTAGGAATACATCGCCTTTACGTTCGCCACGACCGGCACGCCCTGTGACTTGCACAATGAGTTGAGCGGTACGTTCGATGGCACGGAAGTCCACACTCAGCAGACCTGAATCGATATCTAAAATCGCCACCAAGGTGACGTAAGGGAAATGATGACCTTTGGCCAGCATTTGTGTACCAAGTAAAATAGCAGGCTCACTTTTTTGAATCTTGTCATAAATCTTTTGCCAACTACCAACGCGGCTGGTCGAGTCACGATCCACTCGAATGGTGTCATGTTCAGGAAACAACTCATTTAAACTTTCTTCAACTTTGGCTGTGCCCATCCCAATAGATTTGAGCTCCTGATGATTACACTGTGGACAATGCTCTGGCATACGGTGAATGGTTCCGCAGTGGTGACAATGCAAGTGTTGATAGGGGGTGCGGTGTACCGTGAAATTGGCATCACAGTGCGGACATTTGGCCTGCCATGCACAGCTTTCACAAATTAAAACCGGGGCATATCCACGACGGTTTAAGAACACTAACACCTGTTCTTTTTTTTCTAGGCGCTTACGGATTTCACCAATTAATAATTGGCTAATTCCTTGCTGTTTCTGTGCCACTTTCAGATCAAGGATGTGCATTTTCGGCATGACTGCGGTGCCAGCACGTTGGTTCAATTCCAGTACAGTCATTTTGCCTTGTTTCGCGAGTGCATAACACTCGATACTAGGCGTGGCAGAACCTAAAATGACAGGGCATTGTTCCAGATGCCCACGGTAAAGTGCGACATCTCGAGCGTGATAGCGAAAGCCTTCTTGTTGTTTAAAGGACAGATCATGCTCTTCATCAATCACAATCAAACCTAGATTCGGCAGTGGGGTATAAATTGCAGAACGCGTGCCTAAGATAATTGACGCCTTACCTGTTTGCGCCGCTTGCCAAGCTTGCATACGTTTTGAATCGTTCAACCCCGAATGTAGTAGAGCAATATTGCAATGAAAACGTGATTGGAAACGGCTAATGGTCTGTGGGGTGAGTCCAATTTCAGGTACCAAAACCAAGACCTGTTTGCCTTGCTTTAGAACCTCTTGCATGATTTGTAAATAGACTTCGGTTTTACCACTGCCGGTGAGACCATCAAGTAAAAATGCCTGATATTGATTCCGCGCTTTTAACACACGATCAATGGCTTTCTTTTGCTCCGGATTTGCTGTGAGCGGCATCTGTGCCATGCTCATGGGCATCGGGCTAAAGTCCTGTTCAGCCAAGACACATTGGCAGATACCTTTTTTCTCTAATGCTTTGAGTGTTGCGGTTTCCACACCTGCCAAATTAAGTAAATTTTCCCCAGTTCCAGTTGGGTGTAATTTTAAAATTTTATAGGCTTCTTGCTGTCGTTCCGAGCGCTTAATTTTGTCATCGGCATGGTGGTCGAGGAGATTCCATGTTCGTGCCAATAAATTATAGGGTTTCCCTTGGCGTAACAGCGTTGGAAGGGCACTTTGCATGACTTCACCAATTGGAAATTGGTAATACTGTGCAGACCATGTCAATAAATTTAAAACTTTCTCATCTAAAATGGCGCGATCATCAAGTAGTTCAGTAATGGCCTTGAGTTTAAAGCTTGAATCGAGTGGTGCATCGGGTGCAATTTTTTCCACGATGATGCCGGTCAAATTTTGCCGACCAAAAGATACAGCAACGCGTGCACCTACTTCAGCTTGTTGGTATTGCTCTTGGCTTAAGCTGTAATCGAAGCAGTCGTATAAATATACCGGTACGGCGACTCGAACGCGGTAAATAGGTGTTGCAATGCTCGCTGAATTTGCCATAAAACGTGGATAAGTTCCTGATTAAATTTCGTCGTGATCGTAAAGGAGTTGTGTTAGAGTGAGCTCATATTTTATATCTAAGAATATGAATGATTTTGATGGTCAGACGCAACTGCGCTGATAGAAATTTTGGAAAATTAGAGCATTACAATGCCTGCATATCAGTTTACTGCCATAGACGCTTCAGGGAAGCAGCAGAAGGGTGTACTTGAGGGTGATTCTGCGCGTCAAATTCGTCAACAGCTCAGAGATCAGTCACTCATTCCAGTTGCTGTCGATCCAATTGAGCAAAAAGACAAACACGCGCAGCAGCGCTGGTTTCAAAAAGGGCTGAATGCCTATGACTTGGCTTTATTGACTCGCCAACTTTCAGTTTTGGTTGCCGCTGCGATTCCATTAGAAGAAGCGATCCGTGCTGTGGGAAAACAAAACGAAAAAGCCCATGTGCAAAATCTGTTGATGTCGGTGCGTTCTAAAGTTTTGGAAGGACATTCTTTAGCCAACGCACTACAACAAGCAGGACGTTTTCCTGAACTGTATATTGCCACGATTGCAGCAGGTGAGCGTTCAGGTCATCTCGATCTCATACTCGACCAACTTGCCGATTACACCGAAAACCGCTTCGCCATGCAAAAGAAAGTGCAGGGTGCGATGATTTATCCGATCATCCTGATGTTAATGTCTTTCGGTATTGTGATGGGACTCATGACCTATGTGGTCCCAGATATTGTCAAAACCTTTGATCAAAGCAAAGATGCCTTGCCGTGGATAACGGTCGCTTTAATGAAAGCCAGTGATTTTATTCGAATGGCCTGGCCATTTTTATTGGTCGGTAGCGTAGTCTCGATTTTTCTCTTGGTTCGATTTCTAAGAACAGCGGCGGGTCATTATGCCTTTGACCGATTGACCTTGAAATTACCATTATTCTCCAAACTGTCTAAAGGTATTAATGCGGCTCGTTTTGCCAGTACCTTGTCGATTTTAACCAAGTCCGGTGTGCCTTTAGTCGATGCTTTAAAAATTGGAGCAGCGGTCAGTAATAATTGGGTGATTCGAGATTCGGTCAACCTTGCGGCAGAGAAAGTAACAGAAGGTGGTAATTTAGCAACACAGCTTGAGCGAAGTGGTTATTTCCCACCAATGATGGTACAAATGATCAAAAGTGGTGAAAGTTCAGGCGAATTAGACCGGATGCTAGAACGTGCTTCGACGATGCAAGACCGAGAAGTGACGACTTTAATTTCAACTTTATTGGCGTTGCTTGAACCGCTGATGTTGGTATTTATGGCGAGCATTGTACTGGTGATCGTGATTGCTGTGATGCTGCCAATCGTGAATATGAATAATATGATTTAAGACATTCGAACAATGATGTGAACAGAGATTTGTAACATGCAAGTGAAGACAAAAAATATGAAGCAACAAGGTTTTACTTTAATTGAAGTGATGGTGGTCATTGTCATTTTAGGTGTTTTGGCAGCGCTGATTGTACCGAACGTGATGGGCCGTGGTGAAAAAGCTAAAGTCGATACTACGGCGATTACCTTAAAAACTGTGGCAGGTGCACTAAAGCAATACAAAATTGATAATGGTAAATATCCATCGATGCAAGATGGTGGTTTAAATGCCTTAATTACTAAGCCAGAATCTGCAAAAAATTGGTTACCAGATGGATACTTAAATGGGCAATATCCAAAAGACAGTTGGGACAATGACATTCAATATGTGATTCCCGGTTCTGAAGGCCGTCCTTATGATCTTTATTCATTTGGTGCGGATGGTCAGTCTGGCGGTGAAGAAAATGATGCCGATATTTACTATAAACACTAACTGAGAATAATTATAAATTCAGTTTTAATGGAATTAATCACTTCACTTAATAGGATGTTTCAATATTGAGTGAAGTGATAATAAATCTTAATTATAAAATTAATATTAAGTTATTGAATTTACTTTAAATTGCATAATATAAAATATGTGATATTTATAATAAGAATTATTCCCAATTTTATTGATTACAATAATCGCAAAATATGAATAAATATAGGCTTTTCATTTAAATAAAACCGCGCATAATATCTTTTATGGTACTTTTTTAGCCATGGAGGATAGTATGAAAGCATTATTATTAACGGATGAAATTAACCAATTTCATTGGTCTATGCTGAAATCTGTTCTTTTCATTTTAAGTATTCTGCCGATCAGTCAAGGCATTGTGTATTTATGGCAAAGCACTGAGGGCAGTAGCCAAATTATGGTGGGCTTCTTTGCCATGAGCTTAATGAGTTCATTACTGGCTTTAAGTTTTTGGTCTGCATTAAAAGCGACTGTGGCAAATTTAAAACAAGAACATGCATCTGCCATCGAACAAATGGTTGTTCGTCTTTATCGATATATTCCAATGGTGTCTTTAGCTGCCATGCTTTCCTATTTAGTTACTCAGTTATAACCCCAAAATTAACCTTCCAAACTGGGGCTTGCTCCAGTTTTTTTATGTCTCGTGCTAATGAACAGTTAGCCTACATTAATGTGAAACTTGTTCTAAGATGACGTTACTTTGTCCGTTTTGACGCATCGAATGTCTGCTTCACATATCGTCAGCCTGAATCAAATTTTTATAATGCATAGATAGTCAGATGAAGCACAACAAAGAGAAGAAAAGAGGGAAAAATGCAACAGATTGATTGGCAAGATTTTTTGAAAGTTGAATTACGTGTGGGGAAAATTGTACAGGCTGAAGTCTTTGAGCAAGCACGTAAACCCGCGTACATTCTCCATGTGGATTTTGGAGAGGAACTGGGCATTAAAAAGTCCAGTGCACAAATTACACAGCTGTATCAGCCGGAAAATCTAGTGGGAAAATTGGTCGTTGCCGTCGTGAATTTTCCAAAAAAACAAATTGGGCCGATCCAGTCAGAGTGTTTGGTCACAGGTTTTCATAATGCAGAGGGGCATGTTGCTCTTTGTGTGCCTGATGCAGAGATTCCCCTCGGCACTAAGTTGCTTTGAAAAAGTAAGATGAGCTGGCACGTTGAAAGTTTATCAATAAAAAACCGAGCCAAAGCTCGGTTTTTTGATCTTTTGTAGCGGAATTAACGGCGTGATTTAAAAGAAATATCAACTTTACGCGGGCGATAAATCCAACCGAGAACCAATAGCAAGAATGAGAAAATCAACACAGGCCAATCACTTAAGCGAGTGTAAAGCGTTTCGCCTTGCATGGCAGGTAAATCACCACGCAGTACTGCATCTTTATCCATCGGTGCCTGTTTCACAATGTGACCATTATGATCAATAAAAGCGGTAATACCTGTATTGGTTGCACGAATAAACCAACGGCCATTTTCTTTGGCACGCATTTGAACCATTTGTAGGTGCTGATGCGGGCTCGCTGTTCCAGTAAACCATGCATCATTGGAAATAGTCACTAAGTAGTCACTTTGACTGGCATTACGACGGGTTAAGTTGGGATAAGCCACTTCATAGCAAATCGCCGCACCTAAATCATGACCTTTAACATTCAAAGGCTTTTGGTTGTTTGCACCACGTGAAAAGCCACTCATCGACGGGTCATTTTGTAGGGCAGGCAGTACCCAACTTAACATCCCTGAAAGCGGAATGTATTCACCAAAGGGAACTAGACGTTGCTTCTTGTATAGACCTGAAGATTCATCACCAGTAGCCATGATGGTGTTGTAATACATAGGGTGTTGGTTTTGCTGTGATTCTGCCAAGTCCCAATAGGGAATACCTGTCACCCAAGCCGTTCCTGTTTTATTGGCTTGGACTTTCATCGCATCCAAAAACGGCTCTATATCGGTTTGGAACATTGGAATGGAGGATTCAGGCCAAACAATGACATCACGGCCCCATTCGGTCCGACTTAATGATGCATATTTCATTAAGGTTTGAGCTTGGTATTCTGTTAACCATTTTAAATCTTGTGGAATATTGCCTTGAATTAAGGAAACACTCAGCGGTTTTTCATTTTTAGGCTGAACAAATTGCAGTTGCGCTGCACCCCATGCCCCGAGCAAAACAAGGGTAGATGGAACAATCCAAAAGATGCGTTTACGCAGGATTTCAACCAAGGCGCAGGCCAATACAATGACCGCAAAAGATACCCCAAAGATCCCGAATAATGGCGCATAGCCATCGAGGAATCGTTCAGTAAAGGCATAACCTGCAAACAGCCATGGAAAACCGGTAAAGACCCAAGTTTTACTCCACTCGAAAAACACCCACAGTGGCGCAAAGGTCAGTGGGGTTTCTGGAAAGAAGCGGCGGTAGAGCCAACTCTGAATTGCGGTAAACAGCCCCATCACAATCGCCATAATGGCAATCATCAAAACACTCAGTGCTGAATTGGTATCACCATAGACATGGATCGAGGTATACAGCCAAAAAGCCCCAACAAACCATAAGCCAAAGCCATACGCTAGACCAATGAAAAACGATTGTTTAGGTGCACGTTGACTTAGGCAGGCATACAGAATGGCTGGAGATAAAATTGCCAACCACCAATAATGATAAGGTGCCAGCGACAAGCTGAAGATGGCACCTGAAAATAATGCAATCAGCAAAGGATAGATGAAAGGTAGCTGTTTTTTTTGTTCTGAGTGGTTTAGCAGCTTATCAAAGTAGGTTCTCATTTACGGACAGCTCGGATCAGATGAATAGTACGTGCATCTGCCTCCAAAATGGTAAATTCCCAGTTTTCAAGTTCAATCACTTGACCTTGTAAATCACTGACCAAGCCCATTTCTTGTAGCAGTAAGCCGCCCACAGTTTCTACTTCATCATCTGAAAAATCAGCATCTAAAAGATTGTTAAAGTGTTCAATTGGTGTAAGTGCTTGAACCAACCATGTATTTGCACTTAACGGGTCTTCATCTGGAATGATAAATTGAGCTTCTTCATCAACTTTGTCGTGTTCATCTTCAATTTCACCCACAATTTCTTCAAGAATGTCCTCTAAAGTGACTAAGCCTGAAGTTGTGCCATATTCATCAATCACAACAGCGATATGGGTTTGGGTATTTTTCAACATACGTAAAACTTGGTCAGAACGCGCGCTCTCAGGTACAAATAAGGGTTGGCGCATTAATGCACGAATATCGACTTTGGTGGTCGGTTCTGTCAAAAATGGCAACAAATCTTTGGCCAATAAAATACCGACGACATTGTCTGGCTGGTCTGAAGAAAAGACAGGGAAACGTGAGTGTGCAGATTCAACAAGTACATGCAAAATATCTAATAACTCATCATCTTCTTGTAAGCTGATCATCGCAGTACGGGGGGTCATGACCTCGCGGATTTTAGTTGCAGGTAAGTCGAGTACCCCTTCGAGCATGGCAACTGTATCGGGTTCTAAGAAGCGACGTGAATCTTGTACCAATTTCAACAGTTCGTCACGGGTTTCTGGTGCAGTGCCCAGCCATTTACGTAAGCCGCGCATGCCCCACGACGGGCCGGATTCCTCTTGCATGATCTTTCCTAAAGACTCTTAATATCTAATAAATGATGATTTTATCATACCGTAGAAAATACAGTTGTCTATTGTTAATGTTGATCTAGATGATGAGCGATCAAGTCATTTTAAGAGACTTTCACCTGCATTTTTCAAGCTAACATTCAGTCTTCAGGATTATGCTAAAATAGCGTTAGATTTTAATGCTGAGTTTTCTAATGTCTGAGCCTTCTGTGCCCCCATCAATTCAATTAAACACCCGTGGCTTACGTTGCCCTGAGCCTGTGATGATGTTGCATCAAGCCATTCGTAAATCAAAATCGGGCGATATTGTTGAGGTTTTTGCAACAGATAATTCGACCTCTTGGGATATTCCGAAATTTTGTATGCATTTAGGTCATGAGCTTTTGCTTCAAGAAGAACGTCTTGATGAAAATGGACATAAAGAATTTCATTATTTGGTTCAGAAAGGTTAATTTAAGAGATTGTAAAAAATAATAATTATTAAGATGTTACATTTTTATTAATAAAATAGGCTGGTCAAGTCTGATGGCTAGCCTATATCATTCGCAGCATAATTATACAAAGTTTAAAAAACAGACTTTTAAAATGTTAAATTCGATTGCTCTTATACTTGAAAAATTAGGCTTATCCGCCCAAAAACGTGCCATTCATGTGCAATTTTCCAACCCTGCGTTGAATGACGAGCTTTTTATTCAACGTATTGATGGGGAGCATGTCTTAAACCAAGGCGTGCAAGCGACTTTGATTTGCCTATCTACTAATGCCCTTATTCCATTAAAACAATTTATTGGCTCAAAGGTCGCGGTTGATCAAGTGACTGATCAGGGCGAACTCTTCCGCACCACGGGTATTATTACCGAAGCCACCCAAGGGCAGAGTGACGGTTCACTCACGCTGTATAAACTCACTTTAGAAGATGCAACATCGCTGTGGCATAAGCGCCGCAACAGCCGTGTGTTTATGAACAAATCGGTGCGCGATGTCAGTGAAACTCTCTTTAAAGAATGGCAAAGCAAAAGTCCGCTTTTTGCTGCCAGCCTAACGCTTGATCTTAGCGGTTTAAGCCAAAACTATGATGTTCGACCTTTCATCATGCAGTCGAATGAAAGCGATTATGACTTTCTGACCCGACTTTGGCGCAGTGAAGGCATCAATTGGCTCATCGATGAAGCGCAGCTGAAAGTGCCACATTCCTCAGCGCCAATTGAAAAACAAAAACTCCGCCTGATTGATGACAACAGCCAATATCAAGCACTCAGCCGTCGTAGTATCCGCTTTCATCGCTCTAGCGCTACTGAAAAACAAGACAGCATCACCAGCTTGATCGGTGAACGTAGCATTCAACCGACTGCGGTCCATGTGCAGCGCTGGCAAGCCGATGGACTGAGCCAAGAAGAAGGCGCAGGTTCTGTTCAAAGCAAACATCAGCATAGCCAAAGCCAAGACAATGCCAGCTTAA
>NZ_VPAO01000061.1:0-11721 GCF_013419235.1 Acinetobacter sp. YH12098 | reverse complement strand
GAAAACCTTCAAAATTCTTGCTGAGCGATATCGCAATCGAGGCAAAAGACTAGCATTGAGATTCAATCTAATTGCTGGAATTTATAACTTAGAGCTGAGTGAAAAATGACTTATGAAAGAAATCTAAAGCATGGAAATAATAATAAATACAACAACAAAAGAAAATTCACTGATTTATAGGTCGTGGATATGCGTTATTATTATGGGGCTTCTTTTCGGCATGTATTACCTGTTCATACAACGCTTTTACCTACTCATTATCGCAATCATCATTACGCTTCCAGTAACACTCATTGCTGCAACAAGAACATGTCATTACTGCTATTTTAAAGCACTAACATTTAATAGCTTGGTCATATTCAGCATATGCTTTTACCCCCTTATAATTTTTAATCATACAATTTCGATTATCTTCATAATCTACTGTTTAATTGATGGATATCTTGTACAAAAGAAAATTAAAACGCTGCTCAAACAACCTAATTTTATCCAGTCCATCCCTACAGTAATTTCCAATAGAGACCAATTCAGTCTTGACCATGAATTGATCCACGGGAGAATATGGCAACGAAAATATCACCTGCCTTTACTCTATTTAGTAATTTTATTCACTATTCCATTGGCTTTTCTATCGAGATTAGAAAACAGCTATTTTCTTTACGTACCTGTTAGCTTATTCCTCTCCTTTTTCATTTGGGAGTACACCATTAAGAGATATATTTATTTTTCTTATTTGTTCAAATCACACCTTCCTCACATTCAAACTACACAATAGACAAGCTAAAAATAACTATCGTTATGAAGATTACGGACGAATACTATCATCAAACCAAGGTCATAGTCCCTTCATCACAGACGGAACCATGACAATAAACCTTCATTTTAAATAGCATTTTGTAAACATCAACCTCAATGCATATACCACTGCCATCGCAAATATTGCATAACCTGCGGGTGTGATAAACAACGGAATACACAAAACAATCACCACGGTTAAAGGATATAAAAGTTTTCTAAAACCACTTTGATGATGCAATTCATGGAGTAAATATAAACTTGTCGTATAAATCACAAGGCTGATCGCCACAAAGTAGCTTTCTTTTTCAGAACTAATCAGTGCCTCATGCGAAACCACATCGACTGCCGCAGCTAAACTAGCACCAATCGCTGCAATACTAATAAAGACAAAGAAATGCCCATAGCCCCATGTAAATGCCATTTTGCGGCTATTTAAACGCTCTGCAATACTGGTATCAAAATAAGACCACCACATGGTGAACATCATCATCAGGCCGCCTACCATCAAAAAGATCAGTTCAGTACTAAAACGCTGATTTGTTAATGCATCGGTTATAGCAATCGAGCATCCGACAATAGATTCGCCTAAAACGATAATGGTGAGCAGTGAATATCGCTCTGCAATATGATGCGCATGCCAAGGTGTACGGCTTGCAGCTTCTGCAAAAACTGGCACAGACAGTTCAGCAATTGCGAGCAAAATGAAAAGATAAATGGTGAAATGCAGCGGTGAAAAATGAAAGAACAGCCACCCCACTTGCACCAGTATGATGCCAAAAGCATAGCGTAATGCTGTTTTCCGACGGGACAGATCATGCTTTGCAACGCGAAACCACTGCTGTAACTAAGCCCAGACGCATAATGGCATAACCAATCACAATTACGTCAAAATCCTGCTTTTGAAAAGCGCTTGGAATACCTGCAGCAATGACCAAAGAACCAATAATCTGAACAAAAGTTAAGATTCGATAGAGCGCATCATCATTATCATACGCCGAAGCAAACCAACTAAAGTTCATCCACGCCCACCACAAGGCAAAAAACACCATGCCATACAGCGTTAAACCCTGAGCTAAATGATTTTCAACAATGGCATGATGCAGTTGCTGCCCTGCTGTTGCGATCGCCACGACAAAGATCAAGTCAAAAAGCAATTCTAAAGAGGTCGCGACACGATGATGCTCATGTGGATCACGTGGGTGCAAAGGTTTGAGCCACTGACTAGGGAATAAAAATGATTTGGACATAGCATTCAGCTTTATTGTTTTCTGTCTGAATTTTTTCAAAAGCCTGAAACAGTTACAAGATCGATTACATAAATCATATGAGAAACAGTTTTCTAGAAAAAGGATAATGGTTTTAAAAACCTACTTAAGCGTTAGATATTTCAATCGTGGAAGTAAAAATTCAAAGTGACAAAACTGCGAAAGACGTTTTAAACAAAAACTCGATAGATCGATGTGTTTTTTATATCTCAGCTATATTTTTCTCTAAATTTTAATGACATACTACTAGCAATTAAAAAAATAATGAAATCTAAAAGTGATGTTAAAAGAAAAATTAGCGTCTTTTCCTGACGCTGTTTGGGTACAGATCCATTATGATCAAATGCAAATTTTAACGCGCGATCATCAAATTGTAGCTGAACAAAACTGCCCTCTGGCTTTTATAGAACGCGGAAGTTTTGTCCGAAACTATCATGTTGCAGAACAGTGCTTCAACCAACTCATACAACAGATCCACTTCAAGTGGTATGAGTTTGGACAGCCGGTTATTTTTATTCAGTTAAAAGAACGCTTAAGTGAAGAAGTCAGCGCACTCGAGCTACAAGCCATTCTAGAAATGGCTCTAAGCGCAAATGCACATTTTGTCTTTGTCTACGATAAACATGGCATCGCACTCGAAGCAGAATCCATCAAAAATGATGAGTCTCCTTTGCTCAAATGGTTTTTCTGTGGGCTGATCTTGCTCATTTTGCTGATTATCTTTAAATAATCAGCTTCATTCGCAAGGTTCAGTGCAACTACGACACTTTCTGCTGCTGCAATTGCTCAATACTCGAAATCAAATCGTTAAAACAGTCTATTACTAGCGCTGGTGCAGCCGTTTGAATTTCTTCTGCACTACCATAACCATAGCTCACAGCAATACTCTGCACTGCATTACGGCGTGCGCCTAAAATATCGTACTCACGGTCTCCCACCATCACACATTCCTTCGCATCCAACTGTTCTTGCTGCAAAATGTATTCAATTAAATCGCCTTTGTTGGTGCGCTCACCGTTCAGTTCACTGCCATAGATCACAGTAAAATATTGTGCCAAATCAAAATGTTCTAAAATTTGGCGGGCATAGACCGTCGGCTTTGCTGTAGCGACGTACAAGTGAAAGCCTTGCTGTTGTAAAGTTGCTAGAGTTTCGGCAACCGCAGGATACACTTTATTTTCAAATAAACCGGTAACGGCAAAGCGCTCGCGATAGCCAAGTAAAGCCTGATCTGCAAGTACATTATGCACATCGACATTGAGGATTTTGGCCAAAGAGGCTTTCAAAGGTGGTCCAATGATCCAGTCGATATTGGTCTCATCCGAAATGGGATGTCCAATTTTCGCCAGTCCATAGCGTGCTGAAGTGGTAATGCCAACTTTTGGATCTGTTAATGTTCCATCGAGATCGATCAATATATTCTTAATCACAGCTTTTACCTTATCCAATCACTTCTGCAAAAATACTATCGAGTGTTCGCTCAAAGTTGCCTATACTATCGCAAATTTTGTGTAATAAGGACATCATTGTGCGCCCTACTGTACTGTGCTTTTCAGGTCTTGACCCTTCAGGTGGTGCAGGACTGCAAGCGGACATTGAAGCCATTGGTCAAAGTGGCGCACATGCTGCCATTGCGTGTACAGCATTAACCGTTCAAAACTCACAACAAGTGTATTCGTTTGAAGCAACCTCTCGTGAGTTATTGCTGGCTCAAGCACATGCCGTCGTCGGTGACCTCCCTATTCGCTGTGTAAAATCAGGAATGTTAGGAACGACTGAAAATATCGCGGCTCTCGCTGAGTTTTTACGTAAACATCCCAAATATCACTATGTTCTCGACCCCGTTTTAGTTGCCAATAGTGGTGGCTCTTTGGGCGATCAAGCAACGTTGGTCAAAGCCTTTGCAGAACTGATTCCTCTTGCCACGGTGCTTACACCCAATACCGTAGAATTACGTGCGCTCACAGGTGAAGAGGATATCTCTAAGGCAACTGCGCAGCTTTTTGCAATGGGCGCTCAAGCGGTATTAGTAAAAGGTGGGCATGAAAATACGCCAGACTATATCCAAAACTCGTTGTACGTTCAGGGTAAATTAGTCTCTGAAACTCGTTGTCCACGTCTGGATGGGGAATATCACGGTTCGGGCTGTTCATTGGCGAGTTTTATTGCAGGGCGTTTAGCCTTAGGCGATGAGCTCAAAACGGCTGTTCATCATGCCGAAACATGGCTATTTGGTGTGTTGAAAATCGCTGAATCACCTGTTATCGGCGGACAGAAAATTCCAAAACGTTTTTAAAGTTCTCGGTTATTTATTTAAACCGGATAGAATAAAACCCTGCATCATTTAAAGCCCTGAATATCAGGGCTTTTTCAAATTAAGAGTCGAGTTGAACTCGATAGACCAAAGTTGGAATTTCCCATGCACCACCAGCAAATCCTTTGCACTGTGTGGTTTTTGCCATATAGGTTTGGATAAAGCGCTGACCATTCCACGACCACTCCCCTGTACTATGACAATCTCCAATGCCTCGTCCACGTTGATTGGAGAAAATTTGCCCTTCGCTAAAACCACTTCCAGAAAAAGTCACGGATTGTTTGATTTGCTTTAAGTTACGATCCATCAGCCAATAACCATTACCAGTATTATATGCCCCACGCCAACATGGCACTTCGACCAAGGCATTTTTCCCATTGATTGGAAACACCACGACCCGATCATCCTCTAAAAAATTTGCATCAAAGAGTTGAGGACAATCTTCCACTGTCGTTTTCTTCTTTATCAATCCAAATAATTGTTTGGCGGTGGGCGCATTGACGGCATACCGTGTTTGTAAGCCTTTACTGTAATTTTGAATATTCACTTTCGGAATACTTTTCGGTTTGAGTACATTAACCGAACTGCTATTGGCTTTACGTAATAATGCTGAATTTGTCCCTATTCGCTTTTGAAAATCATCCATACGGAGCAAAACCGCACTAGCACCTTGTACGGACAATAACCATGTTTTGTTGTTGCCTTTCCACACAATCGGTTGATTGGCTTGTAAGGCTTGAATCAGTTTTTGAGTTTGAGCTGCATTTAACTGACCTTCCGCAGTTTTGGCATCAAGCTGCACAGTTCCCTGATTTTTACCTAAAATATAAAGTTGAAGTGGTTGATTTGCCGCATTGAAGGTTTCAGGATCGAGTTTTACTCGTGCGCTGACTTGCGCTTGAGCGCCCGCGGCACGTTGTAATAACACAGAAATAGCGGGCTGATTGCCCTCCGCTTGATAACCTGCAACGCGACAAGTCCCCGTATTATCACAAGCGATTTCCCAATCCTTATGTGAAAAATAGTTTCCTTGAATTTGAGCAAAGCTCACACTACAACCCAATGCAGCAACGTAGCCCAATAGAAGTTGCCAGATGACATTATTTTTGTTCATGTCTTTGGCTCAAAATAATTATATTAGAACCATCTTAAAATGCTTTTCACCGAAACTCCAGCCTAAAAAGATCTGCTGCATCATTTGAAATTATGAAGATGAATCATTCAGTTGCTGTATCTCCTCACATTTTTTTCGCTTCACATTTTCATCACTGAGCGTATTCATCAAATCTGCCGCCAGTCCTTTTAAGAGACTCATATCATCTATAGTCATTTGCAGCCATTTGATTCGGCTGCCGATTTAAAATATAGAAACTTCACAACGCAACACTATTACGACCTCTAAGCGCAACGCCTGTATAAAAGCGAATGCGGTTACCCGAGTTGTGACTTAAATTTTAGTAAATTGAGGAAGTATTCATTTTAAATATTTGTGCAACAAAGCCCTTCTGAACGATGGTCATTATTTTTAATTTAGGCTGAAGTTTTAGGGCTGCATACGCATTTCATGTAATGATTTGCAAAGAAAAAAACAGAGCTTTATAGCTCTGTTTTCATACTGCGTTTCGAGAGGAATTAAAAGGTAATCACTTTACTTTGATGAGTCACAATATCCACGGGAACAGAAATATGTTGATGAACGATCTTCCATTGAGACTGCGTTTTTTTCATCCCAATGGTATTACGACACCACGAGATCCCCGGCGTCGGTATCCCGCTCTGATCATCAATTTTGGAATAACAGTGCAGAAAGGCAATATCAGGATCTGCATGGATGACCAATTCCCGCCTAAATACCTTTAAGCCTTCACGAAAATACTCCCGATAAAATTCCCACATTTTTTGATATGCCATTAAGCCACGCATTTCACAACTGGCATCAAAAAAGTACACATCTGCTGCGCAGGATTCAGCAATATTTTCAATTTTCAATTGGCAGATGACCTCATCCCAATTGGCTAAAAATTGCAGAATTTCGTCAGCGGCCTGTTGGTCACCAACTATTTTGATTTTATCTTGCATCTCTGGCACCTATTTATTTTATTTTTTATGAAGCATTGTTCTGGGCGGCGTTTGGAAGTTGAATTTTAACGATCTTCCAGCTCCAACCGCGGCGTTGCATACTAAATACGGTATATTTTTCTTCGCTTAGGCCTTGGAGCGGCACATACAGATCAAATCGATTCCAAGCGCTATAGCTGGCTTTGGGTTCAAGTGGCTGGCTTTGCTTTAAAGCAACAGCGGTTGCAGTTTCGTCATTTTTGGATAGTGTTGACGCATAAGGTTGTTCTGCGACCTTATTTTCAGCATGCGTGAATAGTTCAATCCCTGGGCTAATCATGCTCGGATTGGTCAGTTTGGTTATTTCTGGTAGTTGGATCGACTCTTTTAATGCTTTGCCTTGTAAAAGCAGCATGATACTGGTTGGATTGACCAGACTGTCGACTAGCGTTGCACTGAGGACTGTGCTGAGCTGCCCACCCCAAGACTGGGCAAATTCGGGTAAATGCTGTAGCCCAGTTTTCTGTTGAATGAGGTCTTCAACTTGTGGTTTTAGACTCGATTTGACTGCCGCAAAATCGATATATTGAGCAATTTTTTCAGGTTGATTGTGCTCATAGGCTTGACGTATTTGATACAACACCCAATACGGAGACGCAATCATCCAACCCATGACGATGATCAAGATCGCAATGAGCCCATAATACAAAATATGATTCTGCTTATTCATCTTTCACCACTCTAGCCAGTGAAGTTGTGGTACTTCCATGTACCGTCAAATAAGCCTGATCTAGATTGAATAGCATCCTACCTAACAGCGCTTATCTGAGAACCATATTGCTTTTGATCTTGTGATTTTGACGAGCCTTCAGGTTTTGTTCATCCTGCTAAGACTGTCTCGATCAGGTTGTTTCAAATTTAAGCCGTTAGGTCTTTAATTTGGGTACTTGCACCATTGGTTTTAACTGATTCAATGCCTTTATCTCGCGATTGCTCACTGGCATAAAATTGACTGGTCCCAATAATTTGATGGTTTGCCGCTTTCAAATTGAAATATGGTTTGCCATTTTTGGCCGTCAGTCGTTCAAAACGGCTGTCATCTGCACTGTTCTTTTGTACAGACTCAATCCCGTTTTGGGCTGATGCTTTCGCTTTATATAATTCACTCGTTAAAATGATTTCACCGTTCCCTGCTTTTAATACAAAACGAAACTGCTGATCATTAGAATGACTGATCTCGTACCATCCCGACATATGTTACCCCTTCATTTTCATTGTTTTATCTATTATTCGATCAGGATTTGTTGTTGGAAATTCAACCTGATCTACAGAATATAAATGAACTCGGTCACATTTTTCAATGTCTTTTTTGATCAGTGTAAAGGCTTAAAATTTAATCACTAAGAAAATGATTTTTAATAAATAATTCCAATAAAAAATAATCCGACCGAAGTCGGATTTCATCATTCTTTCATCATGCTGAATTTGTGAATAGAGTTGCATTACTCAACGCATTGAATAAAGGCTTTAAGGACTGACGATCTGCTTTGAATACGTCGCTTTATTCATTTCTAATATTTCCACACAAAGTTGCACTTCTATTGCTGAAGCTGTGACATGTTGTTTCAACACGTCCAATAACAACAATGAAATTTGCTTTTGAACTTCAACCGTTCTACCCGTCAATAATGAAACTTTGGCATGCATATACGCATGTTGAGCGTGTTCATCAAAACCCACAACAAAATCTTGTTGAGCGACAGCACGGCTCTTAATATCATTGATGGCACTGACATGACCCGATTCAAATAAGGCAGCGTTCAGCGCTTTAAGTAAAGGACGAGGCTCAAGCTCAAGGTTATTGGAATATTCCAAATGAATATGCGGCATAGTAAAGACATTTCAAACCTGTAATGCTTCTATTATGCAGGCTGAAAAGTAAAATCTATAGCGGATTAGATATCAATTTCATGTTTTAGTAGACATCCCAAGCCAAGTGTTGACTTCGCTTAGGGTGCTTGAAGGTTGCTTTAGACCGAACAAAAACGAAACTTAAACTTTTTTCACGTACTCAGATTTGAGTTTCATAGCCCCGATACCATCAATTTTACAGTCAATGTCATGACTATCTGTTGCATCGACTAAAAGGCGAATATTTTTAACTTTGGTACCAACTTTCACCACTGACGATGAGCCTTTAATTTTAAGATCTTTCACCACAGTAACCGTGTCGCCATCGGCCAATACATTGCCATTGGCATCTTTAATCACCACCTGCTCATCTGTAGCGCCTTCGCCTTCACGCCATTCATGTGAACATTCAGGACAAATCAGTAAATCGCCATCATTATAGGTATATTCAGAATTACATTGGGGACAATTGGGTAAAGACATAAAAGACCTCAAAAAAAGATGGATGCAAAAATCCATAAAATCTTAATATAACATTTTTATGTATTTCATAAACTTAAAAACCATAAATATCTTATGGTTTAGTGAAGTTATGACGATGTAAATAACACAACGCCACAGCACTTAGCGGTTTAAATTTTAGATCTCTAATGAGGTGTTTAATATCAACGCTTTTAAAATATGCGCATGATTTTTATCCATATGTTTGGCCGCTGTGAGTAAGGTCAGTGGCTCCTCTTTTTCCCATGCGCGCAGTTGTTCTAACTCGGCTTGATTGGGTTGTATTTCTTGCAAATAGCGCTGTTTAAATTCGTCCCAACGAGAAGCCATTGCCTCGTCTTGATGATACCAACGACGTAAATCTGTCGATGGAGTCAATGCCTTCGGCCACAAATCTAGCTCTGCGCTCACTTTCCTGATACCACGCGGCCACAAGCGATCGACTAATATGCGTTTACCGTCGTCTGGGCTTATCTCATCATAAATACGTTTAATGTGTACAGTCATTAAGCCCTCCATCATCTATTTACAGTTTTTCGATCATTCTTCAAATTATTCATCGGGGATCGCTGGATTCACTAAAAAAGCCAGCAACTGTAAAGACTCCTGCCAACCCAAATAACAGGCATCAGGTGGAATAACGCTCGGCAATCCTGCCTGTACAATCGTCACTTCGGTTCCTACTGAGACCGCTTTAAACTCAACAGTAACTTCGATTTCACCGGCTAACTCTGACATATCAAATTGGTCTGTATAGCGCAGTAAATGATTCGGCACGACTTCATGATAATCACCATGAAAAGCGTGTGTGGTTCCCGTTGAAAAATTTTGAAACGACATGCGGTACGAGCCACCTACACGCACATCCGAATGCTCCACATGGGCAGTAAATCCATGCGGTGCCATCCATTTAACCAAAGCATCTGGCTCCACAAAGGCACGATAAACGCGCTCTACAGGCGCACTAAAAACACGATGTAATCGAACAGTATTGCTCATGATGATGTCCTTTTGTCATTGTTTTCACTGAATCATCCACATGCATTCACCCTCGCTTTATCGTCCATTTTTATCACACTGAAACGTTCTAAATGAAACAGCTTTGAGACATGCGAGAAAGGTCATTGCTGTTCAATACTATAGTGAATCCTACAGATTGATCCCATCACTTTAACGCAATGCCGTGTTATGTTTTGTGAGCTGCATTTATATTGATTTTTATAAAAATATTGAAAAATCAAAATTTTACACAATTTCTCTAAAATTTAAATAATAAAAAACCCAGTTGAAAGACTGGGTTCTTGTTGCTAAAGATGCAATAGTGAGACTTAGCTCAATTGTGCTTCATCTTCTTCCAGATCATCATCTTCATAGATATAAGCCATACAACCCCAGCCATCATATTCGCCCGAATGTTGTTCCGCAATTTTAATAAACCACTGCTCTAAATCAACGATATCTTCATAATCAGGTTCCATATAGACATAGACCGTGATAATCCATTCCACGCGATCTGATTCTTCATCTTGGAACAACGAAATTTTTTGCTCTTCTTTCAATAAATACAATGCACACTGTTCAGCCTGCGCTTCGTTCGAAAAGGCAATTGAATATTCGATTTCGTGCGGCACAGATAAATCATCACCATCTTGCTGCATCTGCCACAGCACATTGCCATTATCATCATCTGGAAATTGTTTAAAATCACGAGTCATTGTACTTTCCCTTATCGTTTATGAATTTTATTCTGTTGACTTAGATTAACGGATAATTGTTGCAATTTGCATTAGCGAAATCTCTTTAATCAGAAATAGACCGCCGAAGTGATCTTTCTGATAACAATTCAAATTAAACCACAACATCCATGTGGGCCTGAGTTTCTTTGAGATGTAAAACCAAAGCTGCCATTTTCAATTCTTCTAAGCGTAATTGTAGATAACTGTCGAGTACCCGTGCCTGACTAAAATGTACACCATGCGCATTGAGCAAGGTGAAATCATCCGCCAAAGCCTGCAATAGCTCACCTAAGTTTTTGGTATTTAATTGGGCTAAATACAAATCAGCACGACTATTAAACACCAATGTAAATAATTGCATCGCAGCCAAACGACGTTCTTCATCAACATAATTACAGTTTGCAGTCGATTGCTGCTCCATTGCATCAATCATTTTGCAACGTACCGCAGTCAAATTTTGCTTTGCCGCAGATTCATTCATACCATCCATCAGCTGATCTAAAATACTCTGTAAAGGCAAAAAGAACGCTGACTGATAGCCCCGTATTTTGTTGTCCAAAGCACGGTTGATGTTTTCCAAATGCTGCTGATCCAGCGCTTGGCTATATAAACCTTTTAACTCGGCACGGGCTTGTTCCTGCGTTTGTAATTTGGCTTTTTCTTGATATTTGCTCAAATACTGACGCACTTGTTCGATCTTGGCGCGAATATCATTCAACATGATATCTGCATTGGCTTTGGTGACTTCTAACAAGCCATCTGCCTGTAAAGTTCGATACTCAACATATTGTTCAATATCCACAATATGTTGATATTTCGCTACTTTATCGACTTGGATTTTTAAGCCACTGTTTTGAATGCGTAATTGACTGATTTCATAATTCAGTTCATCTTGTTGCGACTCTGTTTCAGCCAGTTTTAACCGCGCACGATCGAAGTTTTCCTGCAGTGAACGTAGGGTTTTATCATTTTTCAATTTGCGGTTATAAACAAAAAGGAGAGCCACAATTAATAAGTTGTCATTAAAAAGTAAACATGTATTCTTTTCCGAATTGGTTTGATACTTTCTCCACCCATTGCTCTATTTTATCAGCTGTCATGACTTGAAAATCTCGCCAATAATATTTCATCTGCTTCC
>NZ_VPAO01000060.1:0-14014 GCF_013419235.1 Acinetobacter sp. YH12098 | reverse complement strand
CTGATGCTAGTTGGTCTAACACCTTGCAATGTTTGTCTTTTATACGTAATTTAAGGGTTTTCATGTACTTATATTAACAATCAAAACTCAAGGAAAATAGTCCTTAGTTAAATCAAACGACACTTCAGGTCGTGTTGCTTATATCTCTGACCTGAAGGACAGAGTTTTACGCTCCATTTGATAAAGCGGCCTTGTTTTAGGTCCTCATAGGCTTGCATGACTTCAGCAAAATGATTCATCACAAAATAACCGCCCATAGATGGGTTCATTCAAAGGCTGCGCTGATAAATACAACATGTGGCTATCTTCGACTGCCGTCAATTCGACATTTTCACCTTGACTCGACATGACTGCCATATGCTGTGCATTTAACGGTTCATCCGTTTCATTAAATTTCAGTTTGCCTGAGCGTAAATATACCAGCGTGGTATCCCCTTCTTGTGCAGGCAGTGTGATGCTTTGATTGGCTCTGACAAAGACATCAAATACTTGCATAGGCGTATGTGTTTCTGCAGGGCCGTGGACTGTTAAATAATGCCCTGCAATGATCCGTACATAACCTGCATTATCTGCTTCCACTACAGGAATACTGGCTTTGGCTAAGCTCTGATAGCGTGCAGGATTCATTTTATCTTTGGTAGGCAGATTGACCCAAAGTTGCAAGATTTCAAATGCTCCGCCCTGCTGTGCAAAGGCTTGGCTAAAAACTTCTTCGTGTTGTATGCCTGAAGCAGCAGTCATCCACTGCACATCGCCCTCACCAATGACAACGCCTCCGCCAGTCGTATCATGATATTCAAGCTCACCTTTAAACACCAATGTGACGGTTTCAAAGCCTCGATGTGGATGTTCCTGCACACCTTTTTTCAGTTGCGTTGGTTTTAGCACTCCAGGCCCTAAATGGTCGAGCAATAAAAAAGGTGAAACGGTATTGCCCAATTCATAATGAGAAAAAACTGAAGTTACTGGAGCAAAGTCACCGACCGGTGAGCCTGAGTCATTGACGTGGATAAAAGCGAGGGTTTTCATCATACAATTGTATCGAAAATAAATTTTAATCGTAAAAATGCTGTTTTAAACGGAAACTATACTCTGTGAGATAAGACTGTAATTTGTGTAAATCATTGGTTGCTTCTATCGGCTTTTCATTAAGTGCTTCAATTTTATCATTCAGCAATTTTAAAATTTGGGTTTGCTCAGCCAATGGAACTTGTGCCTTTTCTTTTTGCTGTTTTTTAATTTCCAAATAATCTTCTGCCCAATGACGCAATGGATCTTGTGCATCAATCTGTTCAAACAACTGTGTAATCAATAGTTCAGGCATAATTTTTTGTGTAGCCAACTCAGCAGACATTAACCCTCGAATCGAATAGAACACTTTTTTATATGTAAAATTCTCTGCCGTTTGCATAACATTCATACCACCTTTTGCCAGTGATAAATAATGATAATACAAAGCCTTATAATCTATACGCTCAAGTAGACCCTCACGAAAATTCTCCCACTCAGGAAACTGATTTAAATAAATAATATGTGCGCGGACCCATTCCAATACTGTCGGATTGCTCTTTGCCAATAGACCAAACATTTTATTCAAATCAAAAGAGACGAAATCAAAATCACCATCCATGATTTCAATAAGGTCACGATGTTTCCGATAGTCATAATATTGTGCTTTAGACGGGAGATGAAAACCTCGTACATCATAATCACTGTCTGGACTTGCCATGCCCCATAATCGACTGCCACTCTCAATATAAAATAATGGAAATTCATCTCGGTTTTGTAATAATTTTTGGATTTCTTGTTGGATGTTCATAAATTTATGTTTTAGGCAGTGTGACTGTTTTTATACCATTAATATGGCCAAACTGTGGATTTTATAAAACTTTAATTCAACTTTATTTAACATTGATTAAGAAATAAATTAAATAATAAATATGAAGATATATTCAAAATTTGATTTGAATTGTCACGCTAGCTTGTTCTTTCTGAAATAAAAAAGCGCATCAATCGATACGCTTTTTATGAGGCACACATGCCTAAATTCCAACCATAAATCAAAGATTTATTAAGGACACTTCGCCGATTGGAAAGTCTTTGTATTTTTACCACGTTGGCACTGATATTCCTTTTGCGTATTTACACGCTGCCAGTCACCATCCACCAATCTAAAACTATAAATAGTACGAATTGATTTCACCGAATCATCCATCAAACCTGTTTCCGTCACTTTCACCTGCCCCGCATTTGGCGACTCGACACGGTTAAAGTACTGACGAATTTCTACAGTCGACAGCTCTTTACGCAAATCAGGACGTTCTTTTAATACCTGATCGAGTGGCGTAGCAGAAGAACCGACTTTAGACACAATTTTCTGCGTTGTCGCACAACCCGCCAACATCCCCACACACAATGCAGACACAGCAATTAAACGATACATAGAAGCAACTCAAATTTATTATTCAGTCCTATCATGCCGAACATTTGTCCAAAACACTATTTAAGCAATGTAAAAGAAGTAGTCTAGTCCACAAAATCACCGTGCTGTTTCTTATCCATGCACGGCAAAAAAGGCGTTTTATAGCCATAAAAAAACGCATCCGAAGATGCGTTCTAGTACGTCTTTAAAAAATTAAAGATCGAACAATTTACCTGGGTTCATAATCGCATTTGGATCGAATACTTTTTTCAATGCTTTCATATATTCGATTTCTTCTGCTGAACGTGTGTAATCGAGGTAAGGCTTTTTGGTCATACCCACGCCATGTTCTGCTGAAATTGAACCGTCATATTTTTTCACAGTTTCAAATACGTATTTGTTTACCACTTGGCATTTTGCAAAGAATTCATCTTTACTTAAATCCGCAGGTTTCAAAATATTTAAGTGCAAGTTACCGTCACCAATATGACCGAACCAGCAAATTTCAAAGTCTGGGTAATTCGCTTCCACAATTGCATCAATTTCTTTAATAAATGCAGGCACATGTGTAATCAGAACAGAGATGTCATTTTTGTATGGTGTGAACGGTGCGATTGACTCTGAAATGTCTTCACGTAAACGCCATAAGCTGTGTACTTGGTCTAAGCTTTGGCTCATCACGCCATCCAGTACCCAACCTTGTTCCATGCAATGTTCAAAGATTTCCATTGCCGCATCCATGATCGGTTCAAATGGTGCTTCAAACTCAAGTAATACATAGAACGGACATGGTGTTTCAAACGGACGTTGCACATGACCATTGTCCAATACTTTTTGCATCGCAAGCTCACCAAAGAACTCAAATGCAGTCAGGTCGATTTTCTTTTGGAAGGCATGTAGAACAGGCATAATCGCATCAAAATCAGGCACACCGAGAACCAACACTTGTAAGTCATGGGGTTGACGTTCAAGTTTGATTTCAGCTTCAGTCACTAAACCTAGTGTACCTTCACCACCAATAAATAAGTGTTGAAGTGCATAACCAGTCGCGTTTTTGATCATGCCTTTGTTCAAGCGCAGAACGTCACCTTTACCTGTGACCACAGTCATGCCCAACACCCAGTTACGTGTCATACCGTATTTGATGACTTTAATACCACCGGCATTGGTACCAATGTTACCGCCAATTTGAGATGAACCTGAAGATGCAAAATCAACTGGGTAGTACATGCCTTGTTCTTCAGCATAGTTCTGAAGTTGTTCAGTCACCACGCCTGCTTGTACGCGTACCATCCGGTCAGCTGGGAAGAATTCCAAGATTTGGTTCATCTTGTCCATGCTCACCACGATTTCACCGTTGGCAGCCACAGCACCCGCAGATAAACCTGTACGACCGCCACTTGGTGTGATCGCTACATTAAATTGGTTGGCAAGTTTTACAATCTGTTGAACTTGTTCTGTGCTTGAAGGGAAAACGACGACCGACGGGTTTGGATCGAAGTGCTTAGTATGGTCACGACCCCAATTTTGGAGACTATCCGCATCGGTTTTAATTCGGCTTTCGCCAACAATAGCGGTCAATTGGGTCAATAACTCTGGGGTTAAAGCGACTGGAGCATTCATCGTTTTCAGACCTTGCAAGAAGTAAACAAGTTTTTTAAAGGTCCAGACTTCATTCAGTCAAAACTGCGGTAACGCATATTTCAAGGGAAAAAGCCTGAAACAGAGCGCATCAAAATGTCAGGGAATTGGTCATGATGATTTTGAGCGGCACCATTATAAGCTATAACTGGGCTTTTTTTGACAAAACCCAAAGAAAAACGTGGTTTCAAAATGTCACGAGGAATATGACCAAGTTAATTAGACCAAATCTAAAAAATATTGACTCATCATTCGCCAAAATAGCCATGACGTCGGTCATAAAGGAAATGTATATCGGGCGACTTCCTATGCTATTATATGCGCACTAAATTTGGCCTTTGTAGCGGAGCCGTAATGAGCCAACATCTTTCTTTACCTAAAGATAAAATTCGTTTCTTGTTGTTAGAAGGCGTTCACCAAAACGCAATCGACACTCTAAATGCTGCTGGATACACCAACATTGACTACCGTAAAACTGCGCTTGAGGGTGAAGCGTTGAAAGAAGCGGTTAAAGATGCTCACTTCATTGGTATTCGTTCACGTACTCAATTAACTGAAGAAGTTTTTGAAGCGGCGAACAAACTGATTGCTGTGGGTTGTTTCTGTATCGGTACAAACCAAGTGAACTTAAATGCTGCCATGATTCGTGGTATTCCAGTATTTAACGCACCATACTCAAATACACGTTCGGTTGCTGAACTTGTACTTGCTGAAGCGATTCTATTACTTCGTGGTGTTCCTGCAAAATCTGCTTCAACTCACCGTGGTGGTTGGAACAAGTCTGCAGTCGGTTCATTTGAAACTCGTGGTAAAACTTTAGGTATTGTTGGTTACGGTTCGATTGGCTCGCAACTTTCTGTACTTGCTGAAAGTTTAGGTATGCACGTAATTTATTACGATGCCGTAACTAAACTTCCAATGGGTAATGCACGTCAAGTCGGTTCTATGGGTGAACTTCTTGCCAATGCAGACGTCGTATCTCTACACGTTCCAGACGTTCCATCAACTCGCAACTTCTTCGGCAAAGACCAATTTGCTCAAATGAAAGAAGGCGCAATCTTCCTCAATGCTGCACGTGGTACATGTGTCATCATTGAAGATCTTGCTGATGCAATCAAATCTGGTCATATTGCTGGTGCGGCTGTAGACGTATTCCCTAAAGAACCTAAAGCAAACGGTGAAGAATTCGTTTCTCCACTTCGTGGCTTAGACAACGTGATTTTGACTCCTCACGTGGGTGGTTCAACAATGGAAGCGCAAGCGAACATCGGTCTAGAAGTGGCTGAAAAATTCGTTGCTTACTCTGATAAAGGTATGACTTTATCTGCAGTGAACTTCCCAGAAATCGCGTTACCGTTGACTGAAGGTAAACACCGTTTACTTCACATCCACAAAAACGTGCCGGGCGTTCTTTCAAAAATCAACAACTTGTTTGCTGAACACGGTATCAACATCTCTGGTCAGTCTTTAATGACTAAAGGTGATGTGGGTTATCTTGTGATGGACGTTGATGCAACTGCATCTAAAGAAGCATTGGATACACTTCACGAAGTTGAAGGTACCATCCGCGTTCGCGTATTGTTCTAATTTAATTAGACACTGAAGCCACAGCCTTCGGGCTGTGGTTTTTTTATTGTAGTAGACTTTTAAAATCTGGCTTTTGCCAATCTCCCGCTATTCGAGTCATCGAAACAAATTTAGTCTATGCCAAATTTTAAAATTACCCCTGCCCTACAAGCACCACTGATCTTGCTTATTGCCATGATCAGTATGCAAAGCAGTGGTTCTTTCGCCAAATACCTGTTTGGTCAGTTTCCCATCCTGACCGTGTCCGCGATGCGTTTACTGCTCGGTGCATTAATCTTGGCGATTATTTTTAAAGTTTGGCAGATCAATTTTAAACAAGTGAAATGGTCGTCTATTCTGAGCTATGGCTGTGCGCTTGCAGGCATGAATATGCTGTTTTACTTGTCGATTGATCGTCTTCCACTCGGCATTGCCGTGTCTTTTGAATTTATTGGCCCTTTAAGTGTTGCATTATTGGCAGCAAGACGAAAATTCGACTTCGTCTGGGTCGGCCTTGCAATTCTAGGCCTAATTTTACTGTTTCCATTTGATCAAGCAGCACAACGTCTTGACCCAATTGGGATCTTACTTGCCCTCGGTGCAGGTGCGTGTTGGGCACTCTATATCGTGGCAGGTCAAAAACTATCAGGGGTCTCAGGCAATCATACCGTTTGCTTAGGCATGTTCGTCGGCATGTGTGTTCTGATGCCCATCGCAATCTTTGCAGGTATGCCGGCACAGGTGTTTGAGCCAAGTAGTCTGCTGTATTTTATTGCACTTGCGACTTTAGCCAGTGCTTTACCTTTTACTCTAGAAATGATTGCGCTACGTAACATGACTGCGCTGAGTTTCGGTACACTCATGAGTTTGGAACCCGCTGTTGCCGCTCTCTCGGGTTTTATCTTTTTGCATGAACAATTGTTATGGACACAATGGTTGGCATTAGCAGTGATTATCAGTGCTTCGATTGGCTGTACTTATACCACGCAAAAGGCCAAATCAATTTAAATTCAAACCGCCTTAATCTTTTGAAAATATCTCCATTTTTTATTTTGAATTTAAAAATGGTGGCGATTTAAAGACGATTTTTTATATTCAATTTTTTTAAATTCAAAACCTGCAAATTGCATTTCTGCCTCTGAAAAGTCATCAATAATTCAATATTAACCGCTATACTGAGCAGAATTAAAAATTGGGGTACTTTGTTCCCCCCACCACAGCGTGCCGCATGCCAAACTCACAATTATTAGCAGTCGTTTTCATGGTACTTTCCATGATCTCCTATCAAATCAGTGCATCATTCGCCAAGCAATTATTTTTGGTGCTTGATCCACTCAGTGTGACCATTTTACGACTCTGTTTTGCTTCAATTATTATCTGCTTAATGTTTCGTTCATGGCACATTTTAAAACGGCTGTCTTTTTTAAAATGGCGGGATCTGCTCTGCTATAGCGCGGCACTCTGTTTGATGAATGTGTTGTTCTATATGTCACTGGGTAAATTGCCACAAGGCATTGCCGTGGGTTTAGAGTTTATCGGCCCTTTGGGTCTGGCATTGTTATCCATTAAAAACAGCAGTGATTATATTTGGGTCTTTTTAGCAATCTTAGGCATTACCTTGATGGTGCCTTGGGGACAAGCTCATGATGGTAATTTCTCAATACTTGGGGCAGCCTGTGCCTTAGCAGCGGGACTCTGTTGGGCATTCTATATTTTCTTTGGACAAAAAGTGGTACATCAAAATATTGGTATGCATGCGCTAACGATTGCCATCACACTGTCCGCACTGACCTTGCTCCCGATTGGACTATATAACAATGCACCCGCCCTACTCGATACCCAATATTGGCCGAAAGCCTTATTGATTGCGATTTTAGCCACGGCCATACCTTATGCACTGGATTTAAAAGCGTTAAAAATCCTCAGTAAACTTAGTTATGGGACTTTATCGAGTTTGTCGCCTGCATTAGCTGCCATTACAGGTATGGTTCTGCTTGGCGAAAATATTGGGACGTGGCAATGGGTGGCCTTAGTCTGCATTATGTTGGCGTCCGTCGGGGTGACTTTACGTTCCTCTCGCAATACTCCGAGCAGCGTATCAGACTAAATTTTTATATTTATAGTTGAAACAAAAAGACGGTCTCTGCCGTCTTTTTTAATTTGGAATTTGTCCTCAAAACTCACTAATATTTATCCCGTCAAACTGTCTTTATCTGCTTTCTTGTATTTCTTATATTCCGCCAAATATTGTTTGGCTAAACTTTCCTTTTGTTTTTCATCTAAGATTTTACCCGCTTGCTGAAAAAAGCCATGTTCTTCTTCCTGCAAATGATGATGTACCGTTTCAGATAACTTTTTCGCAATTGCCAACCAACCTGGATTACTAAATTCAGTTTCCGTCAGTTGCTCTAATAATTCATCCATCTCATGATGTTCCGCCAATGCATGACGGGTGATGTTTAGGCCTGAATCAGTCATCATTAACGGGATGTAAAAATAACGATCTTCGCCAACAGCATGAGCAAATAACTCATTTTTGAGCAGCTCAAATAAATCTCGACGCTCAGGTGTATCCCCTGATGTTTGAATGAGTTTTTCAGCAAGTTCACGTTGCTTTTCATGACTTTGGCGTAAAGCTTCAAATATATTCATTGTAGTGATGACCTCTGATGCTTAGCTAATTGTGTATTATGAAATTTAATTATTATCCACAACTCAAACGAGTCGCTTATTTTCATACTAATCATTTCATCGACAGAATTCAGCAACGCTCTGTTAAGATTTGTTTTAAGCTTGTCCCGTAAAGGTTTGATAACCCAACCGTACAATCAAAATACTCACCAAAATCAAAAATAGAATTCGAATAAAGCCACTACCGTATTTAATTGCCGCACGTACACCAACGATCGAGCCTAAAATATTTGCTACAGCCATCATTAAGCCTATCGCAAATAACACATGGCCAGTGGGCGCAAAAAAACTCAGTGCTGCAAGGTTGGTGGTTAAGTTGGCGACTTTTGACAAAGCAGAGGCATGCAAAAAGTCTGCTTGTAGATAACGAATAAAAAAGAAGATAAAGAAACTGCCCGTGCCAGGCCCAAAGATACCGTCATAAAAACCAATTACCAGACTACCAAGAGCGGCAAGACCGAGAATTTTAGGGGTCAGTTCTTGGCGTACATGCATCTGACCAAATTGTTTTTTGGCAAAGGTATAGATCGCAATCACGATCAACATGACCAAAACAAAAGGACGTAAGACTTCTTTAGGAATCATTGA
This sequence comes from Acinetobacter sp. YH12098, assembly GCF_013419235.1. NCBI lineage: Bacteria > Pseudomonadati > Pseudomonadota > Gammaproteobacteria > Moraxellales > Moraxellaceae > Acinetobacter > Acinetobacter sp. YH12098. The sequence goes on along the minus strand of NZ_VPAO01000060.1, from coordinate 5,106 downwards.
TACACAGGCTGCTCCCACAAAAGAAGCAACAAATGCACAGCTTGCAATGACCGCAAGTAATTTCCAACGGAGTTTGACTTGGCGTAAAAAAGAATAGGACGCTGAAGCCGTACCAAAGATCGAAGACAACTTATTGGTGCCAAACACCGTCGCCGGAGATAAGTGCGGCATGGCATTCATAATGGCTGGAATTTGAATTAATCCTCCGCCCCCCACTGCTGCATCAATTGCACCGGCAAAAAATGCAAAAAATAAGAGGCTTAAAATAATTTCAATTTCCATAATTTGGCTTCAGTGGCTGTTGATGACTATTCAAGATTTAATACACGTTTTGGTACTAAGCGCTTACGATCGGTAATTTCCGCTAGACCTAAGCAACGTTCCCCATCAAATACCAAAACCTGCGCTTCCGCAGCATGCTCAATATTACTTTCCATGCCACGACTGAAATATTCAGCGCGCCCTTCTGGCGCTTGCACTTTGCAGAAATGATCGACGGGTGAATACACCGGCAGCAATAATGCTTCACGCTCAGCTTCGGTCAGACTCTCTAAATATTCAATGGTATAAGTTGGATTGAGGTCAAAATGCCCTGTTTGCGTACGGTGTAGATAGGTCAAATGTCCAAAAGTACCCAATGCTTTGGCAATATCTTCGCCTAATACACGAATATACGTGCCTTTGGAACAGGTGATGTCGAGTGTAATACTATTCTCATTAAATGATAATAACTCGATGGCATAAATCGAAATTGGACGTGCTTCACGCTCAATTTCTATGCCTTTACGCGCCAACTCGTACAGCGGGCGACCTTCTTTTTTCAGCGCAGAATACATCGGTGGAATTTGTTGGATATCTCCCACGAACTGTGCCAGTACCTGCTGAATAGATGCCTCGGTCAAAACGGGTACGGTTTGTTCCATCAGCACCTCACCTTCTACATCACCCGTCGTGGTGCTTTGTCCTAAAAAGACCGTGGTTTGATAGCGCTTGGTTGAGTCGAGCAAGAAATGTGAAAACTTGGTCGCTTCACCCAAACAAATCGGCAATAAACCTGAAGCCAGCGGATCAAGCGCACCAGTATGTCCTGCTTTTTGTGCACGAAACAACCAACGCACCTTCTGTAAGGCTGCATTCGAGCTAATACCTAATGGCTTATTCAAAAGAAATACACCATGTACAGGACGACGTTGGATCTTAGGAGAGGCTTTTTTCATGTCAAAATTTGGCTAATACAGGAACAGCGCAATGGTAACAACCCACCTCTAACGTTTACAACTCTTCTATGTTTTTATCTGCATTTTATGTCATATTGAGTTCGCATTTAGAACTCTAAAACAATTAAAAACGGAATAAAGGTGCATTGGGATATGCAAAAAAATAAACTTTGGCTCATCATTGCCTTGGTCGTTATCGCAGTTGCTGCATTTATATTTTGGCTGGCGCCAAAAGCATCACAAAATAATCCTTCAGATCAATCGGTTCAACAACAAAATACGCCTTTAGCGCAGGGCGAAAATGCTACAGCACAAGCCACAAGCGGTTCTTCACTGCTCAGTCCAAGTCAACAAGACACGGAAGTTAACTGTCAAATCAGTATGGATGGTTCAAACCGTCTGATCGTGAACGAACAAACACGGAATTGTTTTGAATATTTCATCACTCAATATGGTGAAAAGTCGATAGATCAAATCAAAAAGGATTTTAAAACCTACATTGCACAAGGTCATAAAGAACCTGCGCTATCCCAAATTTATGATTTGTGGGATCGCTATATGAAATATCGTGAACAATTAGGTCATTTACAGCCACCAAGTGACGACAAAGAATCACCACAATATTATCGCTCGATCTATAGCAGCACTCAGAATTTAAGAAAACAGTTCTTTTCTGATTATGAAATTGAAGGTTTATTTGGCAAGGAAAATACCTATCACGAATACACCCTAAAACGTATGGAAGTGGTGAATGACAAAAAACTGTCTGAATCAGAAAAAGCCAAAAAACTAAAAGCTCTGTTTGATGAGCTCCCAGAAGACTGGAAAGAAAATCTGGAACAAATCAATAAACTTGAAGATTTACGCAAACTCACAGCGGACATTAAAGCCCGTGGTGGTTCAAGCGAAGAAATCCATCAAATGCGGTTAAATTTAGTTGGTCCAGAAGCCACTCAGCGCCTTGAAAATCTAGACACCCAGCGCAGCTCTTGGAAATCTAGTGTGAATCAATATCTCACAGAGCGTGACAGTATTGTGAAAAGCAATATGAGTGACAGCGCTAAACAACAAGCAGTACAGCAGCTCCGTAATCAACATTTTAAATCGAAGGAAGATCAGCTCCGCGTCAGTACCTTTGAATCTGTGCATGATCAGGGTGGAAAATTACCTTTCGCAGAATAAGTGCAAATAACAATTTAAAAATAACTTCAATTTCAGGATGAAATGATGAAAAAATCACAAGCTCTTTTATGCGCAATTATGGCTGCATCAGCAGCGATCGCAAATACACAGTCCCAAGCTGCGGCTGGACTCCAACATGTCACCGCCAACAGCTCGGCAAGCTATGCCAAGACCAAATATCCGATTGTGTTTACCCATGGTATGTTTGGGTTTACTCGCATTGGCTTTGACAGCTTTGGCATGGATTATTTTTATCAAATTTTGCCGGATTTAGCCCGCAACGGTGCCAATACCTTTGCTGCCCAAGTTTCTCCGCTAGAGTCGACAGAAGTTCGCGGTGAGCAATTGCTCTCTCAAGTCGAAGAAGTCCTTGCCCTGACCGGACAACCTAAAGTGAACCTCATTGGTCATTCACATGGTGGGCCAACCACACGTTATATTGCAGCGATCAAACCTGAATATGTAGCTTCGGTAACTGGGGTTGCAGGCACTTATCGCGGCTCTCTAGTCGCAGATAAAATTCAAGCCAACAAAACCATAGACTCAATCTTTGGCATACTTGGAGATCAACTTTTAGCACCTATTATTACTTGGGCTGAGGGCAACTCTAGTCTACCTAACAGTGTTGATGCATCACTTACCGCGATCAGTGAAAAAGGTTCGGCTGAATTTAATGCAAAATTTCCAACCGCAGCACTAGCAGCGAACTGTAATCAATCGGGTGCCAAAGTCGACAATGGCGTGTATTACTACTCATGGACTGGTACAGCGCAAACCACGAATGTATTAGATGTATTAGATACAGTGATTAGTCAGCTTGCCCCTTTGGCCTATGGAAATCGTGACAATGATGGTTTGGTTGGACGCTGTAGCACCCACATCGGACAAGTGATCCGTGACGACTACAATCACAACCACTTAGATGAAGTGAATATGGTCTTTGGCCTACGCAGCCTATTTTCACCTGACCCAGTTGCGCTCTACCGCCAACATGCCAATCGTTTAAAATTACAGGGACTTTAACTCAAAAGTTAGTTCCCTTTCAGCACTGAACAGGACGTCTTTGGACGTCCTTTTTTGTTTACAATTTTTTTATTTGTACGCATTAAACAATTTATTTCAATAAGTTCTTAAATGATAACAACTAAAATAAACGATAAAAATAAAAAACGAATGTATATAAATATACTTGTCACCTCAACGCCGTCCATGTCCTAAAATGACATGGAATTTCAAACCGAGCATGAAAAAATGACAAGGCATCTTTGTCTATTCAAACTCTCTAAAATCAAAGATATGGCCTGGCCAATCACAAAGATGTTGCTTAAAAACAGAGAGTATTTTCATTATTAAAAAGTAATAAAAACAACATCAGATCAAGGAACATTTATGCGATCTTTAGTAAACACGGCCAAGATGGCCTCTGTAGCTGCAGTTGCAGGCTTAGCGATGAGTATATCGGCAAGCACTCAAGCTGCGCCTAGCGTCCTCCAGGTGAAGGAAACGGTAAAATCTGACTACGCAAAAACCAAATATCCAATTTTAATGGTGCATGGTTGGCTCGGTTGGTCACGTATCGGTACCGACACCATTGGACTGGATTATTGGTACCAAATCTTGCCAGATATGGCACGAAATGGCTCAACCGTATTCGCAGCGCAATTATCTCCTGCAAATACCACAGCACATCGTGGTGAGCAGTTAATTGCACAAGTTGAAGATGTTTTGGCTATTACAGGGAAGCCAAAACTTAACTTAATCGGTCACTCTCATGGTGGTCCAACTGTATTGTATGTTGCTCAAACAAAACCACAGTACATTGCGTCTATTACAGGTGTTGCAGGTACCTATCACGGCTCTAAAGTAGCGGATGATATTCAAGGCAACTCACTTTCTCGTACTGCCTTCAATATTTTAGGTGATTATATTGTCGGCCCACTGATTGCTTTAGGTCAGGCAAAACCTGAGCTTGAAATTGATTTCGATGCTTCTATGAAATCATTATCACAAACAGGTTCTGCTGCATTTAACAGTACAGTTGCAAAATCTGCTGTAGCTGACGGTGTTTTGGCATCTTCAGAAAATTGCAGCAAAAACTTAAAGCAAGTCGACAGCAAAGGCATTCAGTACTATTCATGGACCGGTGTTGCGCAAACCACAAATCTACTTGATATCGATACGATCCTAATGCAACTCGGGCCATTGTCGTATGGCAATAAAGACAATGACGGTATGGTTGCACGTTGTAGTGCTTATATCGGTAAAGTCATTAACGATAGCTACAAACTTAACCATACCGATTTAGCCAATATGATGTTTGGCTTAACAGGGCTATTTGCACAAGATCCTGTGGCGCTGTACCGTCAACATGCAAACCGTTTAAAACTGCAAGGACTTTAATTCTTATCGTTGAAATTTAAATGCAATAAGGGGGCTTCGGCCCTCTTATTTACTTTAATCGATCTGATAAATCATGCTCTTTTATTTTGTTACATTTAGCGTCACAGTTAATCTCTTTCAATTTGCAACAGGTGGTCTTTATTGCTTTATTAGAAATGACAATAAATATTGTCATAAAACAATAGGGTCTGTTGACATTTGTTGATTAAAAAAATAGCGAGATAGTAAAATTAAATCGCCAAACCCAATTTTACACTCGCTATGCCTCGAACAATGCTAAATGATCAACACTGGTCCAAGTTACTTG
>NZ_VPAO01000059.1:0-16162 GCF_013419235.1 Acinetobacter sp. YH12098 | reverse complement strand
AGGAATTGCCACAAGATACGATAAGCTAAAACGTAACTATCAAAGCGCTGTTGCTTTAGCTTGTATATTTATATGGTTGCCTCTTTAGCTCAATTTATCGGCTGTAAATGTCAACACACCCTAATCATTATTCAATATTATTGATTATATTTTTGAATATTCGCAATTTTTTATATCGTAAAGAAAAGCCTTGCTGTGAGCCAGAAAAACTTGACCTTCCCATTATGGTAAAGTTTAAGCTATAAGCTAAAACAAGCATATATAATTGGGATGTTGCCATGACAGATTCGACAGAACGCAAACTTTTAGACGGCACACTTGCTATTGAAGGGATGACCTGTGCTTCTTGTGTGGCACGGGTCGAAAAAGCCTTAAAAAAAGTCGATGGCATCACTGATGCTCAAGTGAATTTAGCCACTGAAACAGCACATGTTCAGAGTGATAAAAATGTGGATTATTCTGCTGTAATTCAGGCCGTTGAAAAGGCAGGTTTTGGCGTTGCACAAAAGCAGATTGAACTTGAAATTGAAGGAATGACTTGCGCATCGTGTGTTGCACGTGTTGAAAAAGCCTTAAAGGTAGTTCCAGAAGTCATCGATGCAAAAGTGAATTTGGCAACTGAAAAAGCCACGATTACGGCATTGGCATCTGTTGAAAATTCTGCATTGGCGAAGTCCGTAGAAAAAGCAGGTTTTCATATTGCACAGCCCAATATTGAATTAAATATTGACGGTATGACCTGTGCTTCATGTGTAGCACGGGTTGAAAAAGCCTTAAACGCTGTAGACGGTGTCAGTAAAGCAACGGTAAATTTAGCCAGTGAAAAAGCCTTTGTTCAGGCGCCAGTTTCAAAAACACAAGAATTGATCGCGGCAGTAAAAAAAGCGGGATACAATGCGACCGTTGCTACGCAGCAACAACCGACAATGGCAGAAAAAAAAGCCGACGAAGCTCGGTTACTCAAACGTGATTTAATCATCGCATTGGTACTCGCTGTTCCTGTTTTTATCTTGGAGATGGGATCACACATGATTCCAGCTTTTCATCATTTTATTGCGCATAATTTAGGGACACAAAATAGTTGGTATATTCAGTTTATATTAACCACTTTGGTGTTAATCCTACCCGGAAGACGCTTTTATCAGCACGGCATACCAGCACTTGCGCGACTTGCCCCGGATATGAATTCTTTGGTCGCAGTCGGGACTTTATCTGCTTATAGTTTTTCTTGTGTTGCAACATTTGCTCCGCAATTATTACCGCAAGGTACGGTTCATGTGTACTTTGAAGCAGCCGCAGTAATTGTGGCGTTGATTCTTTTGGGTCGTTTTATGGAGGCGAAAGCCAAAGGTAAAACATCGCAAGCCATTCAATACTTAGTCGGCATGCAACCCAAAACAGCACGTGTAGAGCAATCTGGAAGCTATATAGATTTGCCGATTAGTGATGTTGAAACAGGTATGTTGATTGAAATACGGCCTGGTGAACGTTGCCCAGTTGATGGTGCTGTAGTGTCTGGGAACAGTTATATTGATGAATCGATGATCAGTGGAGAGCCGATTCCGGTCGAGAAAAAAGCCGGTGATGAAGTTGTCGGTGGTACGATTAACCAAAATGGGGCATTGAAAATACAAGCCACTGCGGTAGGTCAAGATTCTGTTTTGGCACAAATTATCCATATGGTCGAACAAGCTCAGGGTTCAAAATTACCGATTCAAGCTTTGGTGGATAAAGTCACGTTATGGTTTGTACCGGTGGTGATGGCGTTGGCGTTGATCACCTTTTTAGTTTGGTATGTTGTAGGACCTGAACCGAGTTTAACCTATGCATTAGTCAATGCTGTAGCAGTTCTGATCATCGCATGTCCATGTGCAATGGGTTTGGCAACGCCAACGTCTATTATGGTCGGTACAGGGCGAGGTGCAGAGCTTGGAGTATTGTTCCGTAAAGGTGAAGCCTTACAACAACTCAAAAATACGCAAGTGGTTGCGGTCGATAAAACTGGGACATTGACGGAAGGTAAACCGAAACTGACAGATTTTGAAGTCACTGAAGCATTTGATAAAGATCGTGTATTTCAGTTATTGGCCTCCGTAGAGCAGAAATCTGAACATCCAATTGCCTATGCCATCGTACAAGCTGCGAAAGAGATGCAAGTGCAACTTTTAGAGGTTGAACAGTTTGATTCCGTGACTGGTGCTGGGATTCAGGCCGTTGTTGAAGGACAAAGCATTTATATCGGTGCAGATCATTTGATGCATAAACTTGGTTTAGATACACAAATCTTTTCATCACTGGCGGAACGCATGGGCAATGAAGGGAAAACCCCGCTCTATGTATCGATCGATCAACAGCTTGCTGCCATTGTTGCTGTTGCCGACCCGATCAAAGCTACAACCTTTACAGCCATTCAAGCTTTGCATGATTTAGGGCTGAAAGTGGCCATGATTACAGGCGATAACCGACATACTGCTTCTGCCATAGCACGACAGTTGAAGATTGATCATGTGATCGCTGAAGTAATGCCAGACCAAAAAGTGCAATCTGTACAACAATTGCAAAAAGAACATGGTGTTGTTTGTTTTGTGGGCGATGGTATTAATGATGCGCCTGCACTTGCGCAAGCAGATGTGGGCATGGCGATTGGTACAGGGACAGATGTGGCGATAGAGGCTGCGGACGTGGTGCTCATGTCGGGTAATTTACAAATGGTACCGACAGCAATCGCACTGAGCACAGCGACGATGAATAATATTCGCCAAAACCTATTTTGGGCATTTATTTACAATGCAGCATTGATTCCTGTCGCTGCAGGTGTGTTATATCCATTCTTTGGCATACTGCTTTCACCTATGTTCGCAGCAGGTGCAATGGCACTTTCATCGGTGTTTGTTGTGTCGAATGCCTTGCGTTTAAAAGCATTTAAAGGGCCAGTTTTTCAGGAGTCTTGAGATGAATATTGGACAAGCAGCGAAAGCATCGGGCATTTCTGCAAAAATGATCCGCTATTATGAATCGATTGGGCTGTTAAATAATGCGCAGCGCACTGATGCAGGCTATCGAATTTACTCGGAAGCCGATATTAAAACCTTGAGTTTCTTAAGACATGCGCGTGATTTAGGTTTTTCTTCTGAACAAATGAAAGATTTACTTGGGCTTTGGAAAAATCAAAGTCGGCAAAGTGTAGAAGTTAAAGCATTGGCGTTAAAACACATCCAGACCTTAAATCAAAAAATCGCAGACTTACAGGCCATGGTTGAGATCTTGCAACAGTCCGTCGATGGCTGTGCCGGTAATGATCAAGCCGATTGTACGATTTTAAATCAAATCGAAACGGGCATGGCTGAGTGCTGCCATACAGCAAAGATTTAAACCCGCTTGACTTTACAATCGTGGCAAGGTTTATAGTGTTGTTATTAGAAAAGAAGGATGAACAGCATGAAATTTCGTATTGATAATATGACATGTGGTGGTTGCGCACGTAGCGTGACAGCAACGATTAAAGACTTAGATGAAAATGCAACGGTCACTATTGATGTAGCCACTAAATTAGTTGAGGTTGAATCCAGTGCTAGTGCAGAGCAATTGATTAGCGCTTTAACCGAAGATGGTTTCCCACCTGTGATTGCATAACTTAGATATTGTGCAATATATAAAAAAGCCGAAAAGTTGTTCGGCTTTTTTATTTCTCAATCAATTTTATACGGCTGAAATTTTATCTGGCGTCATCAGCGCCTGATTAATATATAGCTTGATTAAACGTTCACGTGAACCGATTGATTTTTGATAATGCGTCGAATTAAGGAGTAGGGATGCACCATAAGTGACCGTCCAAATATAGGATAAATAATCACGTATCGACATTGCGCTTTCAAGTGATTTTAAATAATCACTGGTCATGTCCTTAATTTCAATAATACGTTCTTCACGGACACGATAGAGCTCTTCAAATAACTCTTTTAATTTACGTTCATTATTGGTTAGACGTTCTTCAATGACATGTAATAATATAGTTCGATTAGAATTCAACATATTATAAAGCATATATTGTGAAACATAAGTTTTAATATCATGATTATATTTTTTTGAAATTTCTAATAATCGTTTTTCATTTAAGATAATCAGTTCTAAATATAATTGGTTTTTACTTTTAAAATGTTTATAAATCGTGCCTTTGGCAATATCTAGTTCACAAGCTAACTCACTTAAGGTGATGTCTTGATTATTATCTAATAGCAGGGTTTCTGCCATGGCTAAAATTTTTTCCTTGCGAAGGATAAAATTTTGTTGGCGTACTGAACTCATGATACCTGTTCCATAAACAGCTTGAGGGTGAACAAGCCTAGCTTAAGCTAAATCTTGTGAATCTTACATTCCACTATGGTCTCAAATATTACATAAATTGGTTTAAAAATAAACACATTAGTAGAGTGCGTAAAGCATATAGAATTCATAGCATAAAATTAATGTCAATAAAACTGAACCCTTGAGGTCATTTTTTTGAAATAAAATTCCATTTTTATTTTTTTTAATTTATTGTCTTTTCGCTTTTACAACAAAAGCAGCATTTAACAAAACGGTCTTGGTTGTTATGTTATTAATACAACCTAAATTAAACATGATTATGGGTACTATTATGTTTGGTTTTAATCAATTACCAATTATAAATTTAGTCAACTCAATAAATTTATTTAAGTGTAATAAAATAATGCTGCTCAAAATATCAGGTGGTTATTTTTCACTTGTCGGTAAAAACACATTATCTATATTCTTTTTAGATATCTATCTGAAAAAACAGATCTTTAAAAAAATCCACACAAAATTGATTTGATGATTTTGTGCGGGAGCGTGCAACTTTAAAAAAGTACTTTGTCAAAGACGCTGACAAAGCCTGTAGAAAAGGAAAGTACAATGCCAATATACAATGCGCCGTTAAAGGACATGGACTTCATCTTAAATGATGTATTCAATGCAGATGAGTTCTGGCAGTCAAATGAAAACTTAGCTCATATTGATATGGCGACTGCAAATGCTATTTTAGAAGAAATGGCTAAGTTTTCTAAAAACGTTATTCTAGACTTGAACCGTACAGCCGATGAAGAAGGTGGTGCGCAGTTTAGTAATGGTGTTGTTACTACGCCTACAGGGTTTAAAGACGCTTTTAAACAATTCGCCGAAGGTGGTTGGGTTGGTTTAGGCGCTTCTGAAGAATGGGGCGGCCAAAACATGCCGAAAATGTTGACGGTACTTGCTGACGAAATGATTTGGAGTACCAATCCATCATTTATGTTGTATCCACTACTGACTGTGGGTGCAGGTATGGCGATTAATGACCGTGCTTCGCAAGAGCAAAAAGAAACCTATCTTCCAAAATTTTATACGGGTGAATGGTCAGGCACTATGTGTTTAACTGAACCACATTCAGGGACTGATTTGGGGATCATTAAAACCAAAGCAGAGCCGAATGAAGATGGTTCATTTAATATTACAGGCACGAAAATTTTCATCACCAGTGGTGAACATGATTTGTGTGAAAACATCATCCATCTTGTGTTAGCAAAAACGCCAAATGCACCTGCGGGTTCACGTGGTATTTCATTGTTTATCGTTCCAAAATTCCATGTCAATGCCGATGGCTCAGTCGGTGAACGTAATGCTGTTTCAGCGGGTTCAATTGAACACAAGATGGGTATTAAAGGTTCTGCAACGTGTGTTATGAACTTTGATGGTGCCAAAGGTTATATCGTTGGTAAAGAAAACGAAGGTCTTGCGGCGATGTTTGTCATGATGAACTATGAACGTTTATCGATGGGTATCCAAGGGATTGGCGCTGCAGAATTTGCTTACCAAAATGCTGCACAGTATGCGACTGATCGTCTACAAGGTCGTTCTGCGACAGGTGTGAAATCTCCTGAAAAACCAGCAGACTCTATTTTAGTACATGGTGATGTACGTCGTATGTTGTTGAATGTACGCGCCAACAACGAAGCATCTCGTGCATTTGCTGTGTATGTTGGCCAGCAACTGGATATTACAAAATATTCAACTGACGAAGCTGCTGTGAAAAAAGCCAATGACCGCGTGGCTTTATTGACACCTATTGCAAAAGCCTACCTAACAGATACAGCCCTACAAGCTACTTTAGAAGCGCAAATGTGCTTTGGTGGTCATGGCTATATCCGTGAATGGGGTATGGAGCAATGCATTCGTGACTTACGTATTTCACAGATTTACGAAGGCACAAATGGCGTACAAGCGATTGATTTAATTGGACGCAAAACCACGAAATGTAATGGTGCATTTATTGCCGAATACATTGCTGAAATTCGTGACTTTGCTGTAACCATGGCTGATTCAAAAGTTAAATCTGCAGCATTGCAAGTTTCTGACGAAGTTGAAGCATTAACGCAATTCATTGTAGAACAATCTAAGACCACCCCAGACTTTAGCAGTTCGGTGGCAGTCGATTACCTGCACGCTGTTGGTTTACTCAGCTTCGTTTATATGTTTGCGCGTATTAGCAAAGCTGCGGCTGCAAAACCAGAGAGCTTCTTCCAAAACAAACTGGTACTCGCAGATTTCTATGTTGAGAAAGTTCTACCTGACCTTGCTGCCCGTGCTCAACGCATTAAAGCAGGTTCTGAACTTATCATGCAGCTATCTGAAGAATACTTCACCGCTCAATCTTAAGGTTTCATCGAAACCACTGTGAAAAACATTAAGATGGAAAATCTGAGGAACCAGTCATGGTTCCTTGGGGTTAAAAGATTTAAAACAGGATGAAATAAGAAATGATTGTAATTGTAGATGGCGTACGTACAGCGATGGGTGGTTTTCAGGGTTCACTTTCATCTTGTACAGCCCCAGACTTAGGTGCTGCAGCGATTCAGGCTGTTGTTGCACGTGCAGGTTTAGAACCTACAGATATTGACGAAGTTATTTTTGGCTGTGTATTACCGGCTGGTCTTAAACAAGGTCCTGCACGCCAAGCGATGCGTCAAGCAGGTTTACCAGATACAACGGGTGCCACCACGATTAATAAAATCTGTGGTTCAGGCATGAAGGCGGTGATGCAAGCAGCTGATGCGATTAAAGCCGGTTCGGCCAATATTGTGGTTGCAGGTGGTATGGAGTCGATGTCAAATGCGCCATATTTACTTGAAAAAGCGCGTTCAGGCTATCGTATGGGTCATGGTAAAACCACAGACCACATGTTTCAAGAAGGCTTAGAAGATGCTGAGACAGGTTTGTCGATGGGCATCCTTGCACAAGATATGGCAGATAAAAAAGGCTATACCCGTGAACAGCAAGATGCTTTTGCCATCAACTCACTCAATAAAGCCGTCGCAGCGATTCAAGGTGGTTTCTTCAAAAATGAAATCGTGCCGGTTACCGTTAAAAGCCGTAAAGGTGACGTCGTTGTTGACACAGATGAACAGCCTTTAAGTGCTAAGCCTGAAAAAATCCCTACACTGCGTCCTGCATTCAAAAAAGACGGCACGATCACAGCTGCCAATGCCAGCTCAATTTCTGACGGTGCATCTGCTTTGGTAGTTACATCAGAAGAAACGGCCCAAGCACGTGGTTTAACACCACTGGCAAAAGTCGTTGCTTATGCTACAAATTCACAGCATCCGTCAGAGTTCACGATTGCTCCAGTCGGTGCTATTGAGAAAGTACTTGCACAAGCCGGTTGGGATGCACAAGAAGTTGACCTGTGGGAAGTCAATGAAGCATTTGCCATGGTTACAATGCTGGCGATTGATGGATTTAACTTAGATGAAGCAAAAGTGAACATTCATGGTGGTGCTTGCTCACTTGGTCACCCACTAGGTTCATCTGGTTCACGTATTATTGTGACGCTGATTCATGCCTTAAAACGCACTGGCGGTAAAAAAGGTGTCGCAGCACTGTGTATTGGTGGCGGTGAAGCAACTGCAATTGCGGTTGAACTGATTTAATTTGCCTCAATTTATATAAGTAAGCTTTTAGATAAGTACGTTTTTAGATAAGCAATAACAAACGCTATCTCAGTTCGCTGGGATGGCGAAAAAAGATGTTTATTTTGAGATATTTGTTTTTTGAGATTTAATTATGAATGGTTTAGATCGCATTCGCTTACTCTCCCTTCGCGACAAAGTAATGTCTGCTGAAAAAGCGATTGAGTTAATTCAAGATGGTTCAGTGGTTGGTTTAAGTGGTTTTGGTGGTGCAGGTGAGGCAAAGACGGTTCCATTGGCACTTGCAGATCATGCAGTTTCACATCCTCTTCGTATCACGTTGGCAACGGGTGCTAGTTTAGGAAATAGTATCGATGGTCGCCTCAATGCGGCACATGCGATAGAACGTCGTTATCCGTATCAGGCAGATCCTGGTTTACGTAAAGCCATTAACGCTGGCGAGGTCATGTATATTGACCAACACTTGTCTGAAATGGCCGATAATATTCGTCATCATAATTTACCGCGCATTAATGTGGCCGTTATTGCAGCGACTGCAATTACCGAAGATGGTCAAGTTATTCCGACAGGTTCATGTGGTAACTCAGCCAATTTCATTGAAATGGCAGATCATGTGATTATTGAAATTGATAATACGATTAACCCAGTGCTCGAAGGTGTACATGATATTTATGTGCCGAAAGCGCGACCAAACCGTGGGCCAATTCCACTGACTCAGGTCGGTGAACGTATTGGTACGATTGGGATCAATGTCAGCCCCGATAAGATTTCAGCTATTGTGTTGAATGATCTGCCAGATACCCAGTTTAAAATGGATGAACCTGATGCTGAAACCCTAGCGATTGCTCAGCACCTGATTGATTTCTTTGAAGGTGAAGTCGCAGCAGGGCGTTTGCCTGAAAATTTGGGCCCGCTACAGTCAGGTGTGGGTTCGATTGCCAATGCTGTATTCGCAGGTTTTGAGCATTCTAATTTCCATGATTTGGAAATGTATTCAGAAGTACTACAAGACTGTACTTTCCAGCTAATTGATTCTGGAAAAATGAAATTTGCCTCAGGCTGTTCAATGACGTTGTCTGAGCCTTGCGCACAGCGCGTGATGAACAATTTTGATCAGTACAAAGACAAAATTGTGTTACGTCCACAAGAGCTATCCAATAACCCTGAAATCATTCGACGTTTAGGCATTATCGCGATTAATACGGCGCTTGAGTTTGATATTTACGGAAACGTAAATTCGACCCATGTGACGGGTACCAAAATGATGAATGGTATTGGTGGTTCTGGAGACTTTACTCGTCATGCGCACATTGCCATTTTCGTAACCAAGTCGATTGCAAAAGGCGGTGCGATTTCATCTGTAGTCCCAATGGTGAGTCATACCGACCATACTGACCATGACGTTGATATCGTGGTTACAGAGCAGGGCTTGGCAGATTTACGTGGTCTTTCACCACGTGAGCGTGCACGTAAAGTCATTGAAATCTGTGCGCATCCAGATTATCGCGCAGCATTGTTGAGCTACTTTGAACGCGCATGTGAGCGTGGTGGTCAAACGCCGCATATTTTAAAAGAGGCTTTGTCTTGGCATGCCACTTTTGAAGAAACCGGTTCAATGCGTCAAATCGTATAAATCTAAAGATTGAAAATATTTAAATAAGCCCACGATCAAGTGGGCTTATTTATTATGAAAGACTACAAATGTTTCAAAACATGACAAAAGAAAAACAGCAGGACTTGGTTTGCAACTTTTACACAACATGAACGGTCTTAAGTTCTCTTCAAGGCTTTCTATAATGCAAAACTCATTGACAAAGAAGGTCAGTATTTTGAAAAAGATTCAATTATTTTCTGCGATGTTGTTCGCAGTTCTCCTCACTGCATGTAAACAAAGTCCAGCGCCTGATTATGCTGGAACATGGCAAAATACCGCAGTAGGGTGGTGTTTCAAAAAGTATGCTGGCGTTAAACAAATCCGTTATTAAGGTAAAAGAAAGTCAAATCAAAGGCTTTAAAATGATTTTCGAGCTTTTTAGAAAAGTTGCAACTTCTCCTAAATCCACGCCTGATTCGATGACGAATTCTACAATTGTTACCTTCAATACCGACGGTAAAAAACTTACCGATCACTTGCTTGCAACATTGAAATGCTGTGATAAAACTATCCCAGTGATCACTCGCAATTCGAGCATATTGAACCCCAAGCTTTTTAAGTCTAGCTTTAAGACGTTGAACCGTTGCTAAATCCCGCTTACCCCAAACATAAGCAACAATTTCTCCAGATTTTCGATGGTAGGCATAAATAAGCCATTGTTTATTTTGTTTATTCCCTAAAAAGTCCAAAGTTCATCGACTTCAAGACATTCGTAGTGGCTTTGTTTAGGCTGAATCTGATAGATCGATTCACTTAAGGTTCGTAATACCTTGCCAATGCTGATACGCTCGACTTCAGCAATATCTCTTACACCGCTTCCTCTGACCATTAAATGTAATATCTTGCCGGTAATACCTGAGTTACACCCTTGATAGCTTAATGCATGATCACCAATAAACTGACGTTTGCAATCTTTGCACTGATGGTTTTGTTTCCCATCTACTTTGATGCCATTTCTCTTTATATTGTTACTTAGACAGGTAGGACATTTGATTTGTAGCGTTATTTTCATACCTCTATTTTATCAAAAGCCATATTGTTTTTTTCAGCATACTTTTTGAAACACCACCCGCAGTAGATCCGCAACTTGAAAATGCGCTGATTATTAGTAAAAATGGTGAAAACTATTTCATTACCAATACTTTAAAAGATAAACAAAGTGGTAAATCTGAAAAGAAAAATCCTGTACCTGCATCTGTCGCTGAATCTGGTTTACTGGCTGTAAACTCTGGTACAGGTGCTGTTGAATTTGCGATTGACGAAAAAACTGGAAATTTAGTCGGGTCTGGATCAATTTATAAAAAAGTAAAATAGATCAATTATCTATTGATGCAAAAATATCAAAAGCAGCCTCTAAATTGGGCTGCTTTTTTAACTTTAAAGCGAATGTTTATTTGCTTTAACTCAGTTCAAAACCGAAGAGAAATCATGGATAAAATAATCCGCTTTATTTTTGATTTGCTCAATTTCGTGTTCTGAATATGCATCATACACGGCAACGACTTCAATACCCGCAGCATTTGCGGCTTCTACACCAATGAGTGAATCTTCAAAAATTAAACATTCTTCAGGTCTTACTGCAAAATGTTCAATCGCCTGTAAATAGACTTCAGGATGCGGCTTAATATTTTTGACATTTTCACGGGTCAGGATCAGATCAAAACTATTTTCAAAATGCAGCTTTGGATAAATGTTAATATTTTTTTGATATCGATAAATATTTTGCAGGCTGGTCGTGGTGGTAATTGCCACCTGAATGCCTTGCTGAATGAGCTGTTGAACAAATAACGCTGCATGTGGTTTAAGCAAGATGATATGTTCTAAAAAATGCTGTGAAATGGCATATCGTTGCTGTTTGATTTGATCAGCCGTGTGTTGTTCAATTCTATAAGTATCTTTTAGATAGTTACAGTACATTAAGTAAGGGTCTGGTGTGTTTTTAAATAATTGCAGCTGAATGTCACGTTCACGTTGAATTAAACCCAGTTGGATGGTTTGTCCAGTTAACTGTTGAATCAAATCTGCATCGACCTGATTCCACACGCCAACAGAGTCGATAAGTGTGCCATCTAAATCAAAACAAACCAGTTTTTTTCCTTGAAGCATGTTGATATCCAAATTCGTGCTGTGTCTATTATGCGGACGGATTGGAGTGTTGAAAAGCTGATTGCAACTGAGCAGGCTAAACTGGCGTTTCATCTGCAATAAAAGTAATATTTCGTTATTGGCTTTTTGTATAATTCAGCAGATGATGCACAGCATAACTTGCAATATTTAATTAGGGATTAAATCTTTCGTGTTTGAATTGGACTGTAAACTTCTTAGCATTTTTTTTCATGTTTATAAGTACAAAAATGTGTCACAAGCTGCTGAACACTTGCAGATGAGTCAGCCTACAGTCAGTAATATTTTAAATAAAATACGACAGCATTATAACGACCCCTTATTTTTACGTATCGGCAATGAAATGGTGCCTACGGAGTTATCGCGTCAATTATTTCCTTTAGTCAGCGAAGCCTTGAGTAAAGTCGAAGCCATTAATAATTTTACGATTAATTTTGATCAAGCCATTTCAGATCAACAATTTACTCTAGCCATGACCGATGTTTCTCATTTGGTTTTATTGCCTAAAATCAGCCAATATCTAAAAAAACACGCGCCACAAATACGTCTAAATGTACGACCGATTACCACTGAAACCAGTTATCAAATGGCGAATGGCGAAATTGATTTAGCATTGGGGTTTTTACCACATTTGGAAAGCGGTTTTTATCAACAAAAACTGTTTGAGCAATATTATGTGGTGATTGCAGCTAAGGATCATCCACGATTAACGGGTGACACCATTACAACTGAGCAATATTTATCAGAGTCGCATATTGATATTGATGCTGGGATGGGGCACTACCATATTGAAAATGAGTTGCTTAACCTTGATTTAAAACGTGATATTTTGATGCGATTACCTAGTTATTTAGGTGTGGGCTTGGTTGTGCAAGACACTGATGCGATTGCTACTGTGCCGTACTACTTGAGTGAAGTATTGCTTTCGCGCGGCAACTTAAAAATATTTGACGCACCGATTGCATTTCCAACCTATGGCGTGAAGCAATATTGGCATATGTCCTGCCATCATAAAACCAGCCATCAATGGCTGCGTCATATGTTCCATGAAATCTTAGTGAAATAGCTGCGCCGGCGAATTCTGTTTGCTGCCTACTCCGCTCCGGCTGCAGGCAGGCAAGCTTATTTACTGTATTGATTTAAACTTTTCTTATTTATAAGAAATATGCATAATAAGATGCTGTTTTAGCTTTGCATTTTACAATTATTTATTACTTTTTGGGGTTTAGGGGTTCACTGTTTATGATTTACTGCTTTTATGGGAATCAAGCCGATCATGCCCATGAAGAGCGCATGCTTCAGAATTTTTTATCACAGCTGCAGCTGGACTGGGATGGTCCAGAAAAATGGATTTATATCGTTTATAACGCCATGTGGAATGGGCAGGATGTAGATTTTGTCTGTTTTAGCCCTTTTTCAATTATAGTGGGCGACTTTAAAAGCTATACCGGCGCACTGACAGCCGGTGAGAACGGCCTTTGGAAGCTGCTGAATCATAATAACGAATTGATTGAAGTCAAAGGCGGCAATCAGTTCAACCCTTACCGCCAGCTGCGCAATAATAAATTTTCCCTGCTGAATTTTTTAAGCAATGAACCGGCTTTCAGCCGCTGTGAACTGGGGCATATCGGCGCCGTCACGGTGTTTACGGCATTAACAGATGTCGAAGATCAGCTGAGTGAAAAAACCCGGAAGTGGATGGGCATTACGGATATCGCGCATTGCAGCGCATATTTTGCGGCTAAAAAAAGCGCTGGTATCCGCTTAGAGCAGCAGTGGGTGTCCGAACTGATGGGCAAAATGAACTTAATGCCCTATGAATGGCAGCCAAAACCGCCGGTTGATGCTGTTGCGCATGCATATTTAACGCCTAAAGCTGTGCCGGATACAGCAGCGCCGCTGCAGGTGAAAAAGCGGCCGGCGCAAATAAAGCCCCCGCGCAGCAGCCGGCAGCCGGCGCTGAGTAAATTTTGGCCGATAGTGTTTCTTGCATCACTGCTGCTTATTCCAGCCGCATGGCAAAAAATCGGGAATATTTTCATCCAAATGATGAGCAAAAAAACCGAAAGCGCTGTCAGTGAAACTTTGCATCAAAGCACCGCGGACACTCGGGGCCGTGCAGAAACGGACGCATCCTCAGACCAGCCTCAGGCAGAACTGAAATGGTCGGATGAAAAGCCGGCGAAGCGGACACAGCAGCAGGATGATTTTTGGGAAAACCGCCCGAGAAGCCTTGAGCGGCCGGAAGCAGAACGGCCCGCGCCAGCGGTCCAATTGATCGAACCTGCGGTGCAAAAACCGAAGCAGCAGCCGGCAGCAGAACAAATACTGCAGCCGAAGCGCGGAGAGCAGAATCCGCCGCCGGTTATTGCTGAAACACGCGCAAATCCGGCGCCCCGCGCAGAAGAAGCGAGAACGCCATCCGCCGCAGCGGAAGAAAAAATACAGGCTGATGACCTTGATTCACGCTTAAGAGATTCGAGCTACTAAAGCCTGCATAAATTTGAATTACAGGATGTATCACTAAAAATGCACATATTTTCAAAGAAAATCATTCCGCTTGCGATCAGTATGCTGGTTTTAGCCGCGCCGGCAGCGGTCTATGCTTTGCCTTCACAGGGGCAGTTTGATCAGACGATGGATGAGCTGAAAAATGCGCCATCCGGCAAACAGAAGCCTTATATCAACCAGCTGACACAATGGGCAAAAGAAGGCCATACACCATCACAGGTCAATCTGGGGCAAATGTATCTGCAAGGAGATTTTGTTCAAAAAGATCTGCGTCAGGCCTATGAATGGACCAATGCAGCCGCAGCAAAAAACAATCCAAAAGCGCAAAATAATTTAGGCAAGATGTATCTTCGCGGCATGGGGGTAAAAAAGGATACTTTAAAAGCCTATGAATTATTCGGCAAAGCTGCCCAAACAGGCCTTTCAGATGCGCACTACAACTTGGGGGTAATGTCTGAGCAAGGCATTGGCGTTGAAATGTACTTGCCTTCTGCATTCGGCTATTACCTGACTGCAGTTAAAACAGAGGCGCCGCAAATGCTGCAGCGGAATTTGGAACGCGCCAAGCAAGGCCGCGCCATAGCGCAAAATGATTTGGGCTATATGTATGCGATCGGATTTGGAACTGAAAAAAATTCACAGCAGGCGCTCTATTGGTTTGAGCAAGCTGCAAAACAGCAGCTGCCTGAAGCGATGAATAATTTAGCTGTGCTGTATGACGGTTCCGGCGAGTTCATAGCTAAAAATTTTGATCCGGGTTATTACAAGGCGATTAAGCATTACAGATCCTCTTTAACCGATTCAAAGCGCTTGGAAAATACCGCTACGCGGGTAGCTTTAAATCGTGATTTGGCTAATCATTATTTTGCTTTGGCTTTGAAATTAAAGCATCCGGCTGCCCAATTCAATATGGCTAAAAAATATGAAACCGGGCTGGGTGTAAAAACAGACCTGCAGCAGGCAGTGCAGCTGTATCAGGCTTCTATCGCTCAAGGCTTTACTTTGGCTGAGTTTGGTTTAGCCCGATTGTATCTCGATCAAAATGACGCGGTCAGCAGAGCAAAAGCGCTTCCGCTGTTTGAGAGCGCAGCGCGCAAAGGGGACAGCCGCGCCATGAATTATGCCGCGCTGCTCTCTGGACACACGATTGATATACCCGGCTGGTTCAATCCAGAAGAAAATATAGGGCCTGAAGCCTTTCAGCGCTGGGTAAAGACACAGCCGAGGGATCAATTGACTGAGGAAGATTATACAGAAGCAGGCATACAAAAGCTGACCGAGCAAGCGCAGCGCGGAAGCGCATCGGCGCAGTATAAGCTGGCGATATTTAGATCCGAAGGTTTTAAATATTTGCAGCAAGATTATGCAGAAGCGGAAAAGCTATTTAAAGCAGCAGCTGCGCAAGGAAATGCCCATGCCATTTATAAGTTAGGCTGGCTCTATTCACGTGAATATGTACCGGCTGCGAAGGACGCATCTGACAGCAGTCTGTTTGCTAGTCATAAATTAGCGCTGGCTTATTTTGAAGCGGCAGCCGCTCAACGTGTTCCAGAAGCGCAGCATGAATTAGCGATGACCTATTATGAGGGCATGGGGGTCGAAAAAAATCCGGCGCTGGCTGCAAGCTATTACCGTCAAGCCGCAGCAAGCGGATTTCCCCCTGCAGTAAGATGGATCAACCGGTTCAAAGATGCAGACCGTAAATAACGCGGATTACTGAAGACTTCCTCACCGAA
This sequence comes from Acinetobacter sp. YH12098, assembly GCF_013419235.1. Taxonomy (NCBI): domain Bacteria; kingdom Pseudomonadati; phylum Pseudomonadota; class Gammaproteobacteria; order Moraxellales; family Moraxellaceae; genus Acinetobacter; species Acinetobacter sp. YH12098. The sequence goes on along the minus strand of NZ_VPAO01000059.1, from coordinate 176 downwards.
AGATCAAGCTGAATAAGCGGTTTCCTTACCATATATAAGCGCTCAGATGCTATAGCCAAATCCTAAAAACTATAGAACAATAGAGATATGGGATATTCAAAAGATTTTAAAGACAAAGTCATAGAAATTATGATTCGAGATGAAATGTCTGTGCGAAAAGCAGCACAGCATTTTAA